>NZ_JBAFWZ010000007.1:0-156011 GCF_036662795.1 Lysinibacillus sp. 54212 | reverse complement strand
TCTTACTATAGGTGTTCCTTGATTTCTATAAAATCTTTACTTATGTCCCAGCCTCACACGTTTATTCTTCGTCCATTGTTTGTAATTCTTTTTCAATACCTTCTGCAAATAGACCATATACATAACGCTCAGCATCAAACGGCTGTAAATCATCCATTTTTTCACCAAGACCTACATATTTCACTGGAATGTGTAGCTTATTTCGAATCGCTAATACGATACCACCCTTTGCTGTACCGTCAAGCTTCGTTAATACAATACCTGTTACATTTGTAGCCTCTTTAAACATTTGCGCCTGAACAAGTGCATTTTGACCCGTCGTTGCATCTAATGCAAGCAGAACTTCGTGTGGTGCATCGGGTACTTCACGAGAAATCACACGATGAACCTTTTCAAGCTCGTTCATTAAATTAACTTTATTTTGAAGGCGTCCAGCTGTATCACAAATTAATACATCTACCCCACGGTTTTTAGCCGCTCGAATCGCATCATACATAACAGCTGCAGGATCTGAGCCTTCTGCCTGCTTAATAACCTCACAGCCTACACGATCTCCCCATACTTGAAGCTGATCAATGGCACCTGCTCGGAACGTATCTCCAGCAGCTAATAACACAGATTTCCCTTCCGTTTTAAGTCGATGAGCTAATTTACCGATTGTTGTTGTTTTCCCAACACCATTAACACCAACAAATAAAATAACCGTTAGATCACCCTTAGGTTGAATGTTTAAATCAGTTAAGTTTTCTTCGCCAGATTCATAAATTTCAACTAGCTTTTCTGAGATAATTGATTGAATACCATTTGTATCTTTAATATTTTTACGCTGTACTTCAAAGCGTAATTTATCCATTAATTCCATTACTGTTTCAAAGCCAACATCGGCCTGTAATAATACATCCTCTAGTTCCTCGAAGAAATCCTCATCCACTTTGCGATATCGAGCAACTAAATCATTTACTTTAGAAGTAAATGAATCACGAGTTTTCGCTAAGCCCATTTTAAACTTTTGTGTAATTGACCAAGCAGAAGGTTTTTGCTCCTCAGGCTGGCTTTCAATAACTTCCTCTACTGCGTCTACTCTCTCTTGTTCTACATTAGGAACCTCAACAACAGTCTCAGTGCTTTCTTCTTCAGTAACGTTTGTTTGAGTTTCTTCTACAGGGGAGATCATCTCGCTAGTAGCATCTAATGCAGACCCATCTTCCTTTTCGTCTTTGTCAATCTCTAACTCCTGCTCCTGTTGTAACTTTTCATCCTCATTACTACCTATTAATTTTTCTTTTAAGCGTTTAAAAAAGCTCATGTTTTACACTCCTTCGCCAACCATTTGGACATCCTCTTCTAGCTTTACAGACACAAGCTTGGAAACACCCGATTCCTGCATTGTAATACCATATAATACATCTGCACCTTCCATCGTTCCTTTACGATGTGTAATAACGATGAACTGCGTATGCTGACTAAATTTCTTTAAATATTGACTGTAGCGTACAACATTAGATTCATCTAAAGCAGCTTCTACTTCATCAAGTATACAGAACGGTACTGGACGCGTATTTAAGATTGCAAATAACAGTGCAATCGCTGTTAATGCACGTTCTCCACCCGAAAGAAGACTTAATGTTTGTAGCTTTTTACCTGGAGGCTGTGCAACAATTTCAATTCCTGTTTCAAGTAAATTTTGCGGATCAATCAATACTAAATCCGCCTGTCCTCCACCAAATAGTTCACGGAAAACCGCTTTAAATTGTGTACGTATACTTGAGAACGTTTCGCTAAAGCGAGCTGTCATTTCCTCGTCCATTTCTTTAATTGCCTCATGCAATGTTTCCTTTGCGGCAAGTAAATCACTGCGCTGCTCTGTTAAAAATTCATGGCGCTCTTGCACACGTTCAAACTCATCGATAGCAGTTAAATTTACAGGTCCTAGCTCTTCAATTGATTGCTTCAACAGCTTTACTTTACGGCGCACTTGCTCAACATCCGCAATGTCTGTTGCAATAGCTTGGGCTTCTTCAATTTCTAACTCGTACTGCTCTGCTAATTGTAAGGATAAATTATTTTGGTGGAATTCTAATCGACTCCGTTTAATATTTAATGCATTAATCGCTTCAACAAACCCTTTATGAATACGCTGCTTCTCATTCAGTTTTTCTTCAACAGTAGTCACTTGCTGCTGTAATGCTTCTTTATTCTCGCGTTGTTGTTGAATAGTGTCGGTTAAATTTTGACGTTTTGTTGACCATTCAATTTCTGCTCGTTGAATTTCCTCTAACGTATGACCATTTGATCCCTTATCAGACTGAAGCCACTCGATTTCCTGGGAAATTTTTTCGATTGTTTCATTTACTTTTGCTAAATTTATTGCAATATCAGCCGTTGCTACTTGGATTTGTGTTAACTGTTCCTGCACAACAGCTTGCTCAGAACGTTTCTGTGCCAATTGTTCACGTAGAACATCCTTTTGTGTGTCCCCTTGCGCCTTCGCCAACGTTAATTGTTCAACATGTTCATTTATTTTTTTAAGCTCATGAGTAAGCTCCTGCAAACGTCCCACTACCTGTTCTTTTTGCTCGGCTAGCGTAACACCACGAGTAGACATAGATGATTGTTCTGACGATGCGATTGTGACATTTGCTTGTAAACTTTTTTCTGTCATTTCAAGTTCTAACAGCGTAGCACGATGGTTTTGCTCTTGAACGCGCAATTCATCCCCTTGCAGCTTAATTTCGTCGAGCTCATTTCTTAAACTAGCAATTCGTTCTTTTTCCGATGCTACTGTTTTTTCAGCCTCTTCAATGGATTTTTCCATTTGTGCTATTTTTGCCGTTAATGTATCAAGCTCTGCTTTTCTAGTAAATAAGGATGACTGTTGCTTATTAGCTCCTCCAGTTAGTGAACCACCCGCATTTACAATATCTCCTTCAAGTGTGACAACTCTGTATTTAAAACCAACAAGACGAGCAATCTGGCTTGCCCCTTGTAGGTTAGATGCTACAAGGACATTCCCTAATAAATTTTCAATAATAGTACGATTGGATTCTTCATATGTAACGAGCTCATAGGCTACATTTACAAACGCTGGATGCTCCATAGCTTGGGACAGCTGAGCTGGCAATACCTTGCGCGATTTCATAACTGTTTTCGGTAAAAATGTAGCACGACCAGCGCGCTTTAATTTTAACCAACCTATTGCTTGCTGCGCATGCTGTTCATTTACCGTCACAATATGTTGAGAGGCTGCACCTAATGCTGTTTCAATCGCTTGAGAATACTCACCTTTCACTTGAATAAGCTCCGCGACCGCTCCTTCAATACCCGCTAATTCACCTTTATCTCGAGCAAGAAGTACCTCTTTAACCCCTTGAAAGAAACCTGAAAAATCCGACTCAAGCTCCGCTAATGTTTCTTTACGCGCTTTTAACTGTTGATGGTGCTGATAAGCTTTATATAACATAGCTTGCTTTTCATCAAATTTAGATGTCGCCTGCTTTAGCCCTAGCTCAATAATCTCAAATTGCGCAAGTTGATCTTGTATTTTCTGTTGAGCATTGTGTAATAGTTTTGCTGCATCATTCTTTTGCGCAACGATGCTAGCAAGCTCCTTTTGCATTTCAGACGAACGATCTGTTATTCGTTCTGCTGTTTCCTGCTGTTGCACGAGCTGCTGTTCGATATGCTTTAACTCATTTTTTACGGTTGCTTCTTCATTTAATAAATCAATATAACTATTTTTCGAAGCTTCGATTTCCTTTTCAATCTCTGAAGCTGAGCGAGTTAATGCCTGCTCTAGCCTCTTAATCGCCTGTTTTAATTGCCCAAGCTCCTGCTGTTTTTGTAAGAATAATTGATTTTTTTCTGCTTCATTTTCAGCAAGTTGCCCTGCCTCTTGCTTTGCTTCTTGCAATGCTTCACGCTGCTGATTTAAATGTTTTTCTGCATTTGAGCGTTTTTCATTGATCAACGCTCTGCGACCATCCCAACGCTCAACCTCAGCCGTCGCCTCAACTAAGTGAGCTTGTGAAGTATCTAGGCTGGCATCAAGCGCCTTTAAATCATCACGGACTTGACGCATACTATTTTCAAGTGTAGCGATTTCCGCTGCATGGAGCAGCTCCTTCGCTTCTAGGTCAGAGAATTCCGCTTTCATTGTTTGTAATGCTTGTTCACATTCATGGGAGTCGTGGACAATTAATGCTATATCGAAATCTTTCAGCTCAGTAGTCATGCGTAAATAATCTTTAGCTGAGGACGCCTGCATTTTTAATGGTTCAAGTCGGCTATCAAGCTCGTGTAAAATATCTAATACCCGATGTAAGTTTTCATCTGTTTCGACAAGCTTATGCTCAGCCTTTTTTTTACGTTGCTTATATTTTAATACGCCAGCCGCCTCTTCAAAAATAGAGCGACGGTCGTCAGGTCGACTATTTAGTATTTCATCTACTCGACCTTGCGAAATGATCGAGAATGCTTCTTTGCCGAGTCCAGAATCCATAAACAAGTCCGTAATATCCTTCAGGCGACATTGCTGATTATTTAGCAAGTATTCGCTATCACCTGAACGATACACACGTCTCGTCACACTAATTTCAGTGTAAGGGATGCCAACCTGTTCGTCCTCGTTATCTAATACAAGTGTTACTTCAGCGAAATTTAATGGCTTTCGTGAATCACTTCCTGCAAAGATGATATCTTCCATTTTGGCACCACGTAGTGATTTTGCAGATTGTTCGCCTAATACCCAGCGAATAGCGTCTGTAACATTACTCTTTCCACTTCCGTTGGGACCGACTACAGCCGTCACACCGGGGACAAAATCAATACCAATACGCTCTGCAAAAGATTTGAAGCCAATTACTTCAAGGCGCTTTAAGAACATATTAATCCCCTTCCTGTCCCTGTTTCTTTAATATGCTCATCGCACATTGTGCTGCTCGTTGCTCAGCCTCTTTCTTCGATTTCCCATGCCCAATTCCAAGTTCATTGTCATTTAATAAAACTCGCGATACAAATGTACGATTATGGGCTGGACCCTTCTCATCTACAATTTCATAATTCAATATTCCATTGTTGGACTGCTGAACCATTTCTTGTAGCTGACTTTTGAAGTCTATAACATGCGAAAAAGCACCGACTTCCACTTTCGGGAAAACAATTCGCTCTAGAAATGCAACAACAATATCGAGCCCTTGATCTAAGTATAGTGCTCCAACAAAAGATTCAAATACGTCTGCAAGTAAGGCTGGACGCTCTCTCCCACCGGTTAGCTCCTCTCCTTTACCTAAAAGGACATATTGTCCGAAGTTTAATTCATTGGCAAAAATAACTAGTGAGGGCTCACAAACGATCGATGCACGAAGCTTCGTTAGTTCACCCTCACTCATTTGCGGGAATTTTTCAAATAAATACTTCGAAACAGAAAGCTCAAGTACTGCATCTCCTAAAAATTCTAGTCGCTCGTTGTCCGTAAATTGTTTACGACGATGTTCATTCACATAGGATGAATGTGTGAATGCTTGATATAATAAATTTTTGTTGTCAAACTGAATGTTCAGCCCATCTTGTAGCATTTGAAATTGAACGCGTACTCTTTCTGGTAACACGCCAGATTTCTGATTAATTCCTTTTTTTCTTATCGTCATGGACTATCTGCCTTCCTACTAGTTTCTAACGTTTAGTTTACATTGTTCGTATCGTTTGCGCAAAGGGATTCTTACAAATTATCGCTCACAATCGCTTTATTTCATACACATTCCATAATCTATTTTAAAACAACTGAAAAAAGGCAACGTTATCAACGCTACTCGCGTTGAAACGTGCCTCTTTATATTTTAGCTTACTTTACTTTCAATGTATGAAATTGCGTCACCAACTGTCGCAATTTTTTCTGCGTCTTCATCAGAAATTTCCATGTCAAACTCATCTTCAAGTTCCATTACAAGCTCAACAACATCTAATGAATCTGCACCTAAATCGTCACGGAAAGAAGCTTCTACTTTCACTTCGCTTTCGTCAACACCTAAACGGTCAACGACTACTTTCGTTACGCGTTCTAATACTGTAGTCAAATCGGTCACCTCCCCTCAATATAGGAAAACGTAAGAGTCTTACTTAGTCCTTGTCAATCCTAACACTTACACTTATGCTTTTCCATCTTACATCACTAGACCGCCATCAATATGCAGCGTTTGTCCCGTAATATAGTTAGCATTGTCTGACGCTAAAAATACAACTGCTTTTGCAATATCTTCCGGTTGTCCTAGCTTTGCTAATGGAATTTGCTTTAACATTGTTTCTTTTATATCTTCTGGTAAGCCTTCTGTCATTTCTGTCGTAATAAAGCCAGGCGCAATAGCATTAACTAGAATGTTTCGACTCGCAAGCTCTTGCGCAGTTGTTTTCGTTAATCCAATTACCCCCGCCTTAGCTGCAACGTAATTTGCTTGTCCTGGGTTCCCCGCAACACCAACGATTGACGAAATATTGATAATACGCCCAGCGCGTTGCTTCATCATTTGACGAGTGACCGCTTTCGTGCAAAGGAACACACCTTTTAAATTAGTATTAATGACGTCATCCCATTCATTTTCCTTCATACGCATTAATAAATTATCACGAGTAATTCCCGCATTATTTACTAAAATGTCAATCGAACCAAAGACATCGAGTGCTGTTTGCATTAAAGCCTGTACCGAATCCGTATCTGCGACGTTCGCCTGTACAGCAACCGCTTTAGAGCCGAGTGCTTCAATTTCTGCCACTACGTCCTTTGCCTTTTGCTCACTACCACTATAATTCACTATAACATTTGCACCTTGTTGTGCTAGCTCTAAGCAAATTGCGCGACCAATCCCGCGCGAACCGCCAGTCACCACTGCTGTTTTACCTTTTAAACTCATTAAGCCCACTCCTTTGACGCCTCAATAACCGCCTCTAATGACGCCTCATCGTATACACAATAGGTTGCAGCTGAACGGTCAACCTTTTTCACTAGACCACTTAATACTTTACCCGGTCCACATTCGATAAAGACGTTTACACCTTGTGCAATCATTTCACGAACAGACCCTTCCCAATCAACAGGACTGTATACTTGCTCTACTAATTCATGCTCGATTGTCGAAACATCCTTTAACTCTTTCGCCCAAACATTTCCAATAACCGGGATTTGTGGAGCTGACAAGGAAATTTCAGCTATTGCTCCACGTAATTTTTCTGAAGCGGGACGCATTAATTCAGAATGGAATGGCCCACTCACTACTAACGGAATTGCCCGTTTAGCACCCGCTTCCTTTGCAGCAATACTTGCTAACTCTACGCCTTTCGCAGTACCAGAAATAACAATTTGTCCTGGACAGTTTATATTAGCAATTTGAACAACCTCATTATGAGAACTATCATTTGTAACCGCATCTGTTACTTGACGTAATGCCTCAGCCTCTAAACCTAATATAGCTGCCATAGCACCTACACCAGCAGGTACAGCCTCGTCCATAAATAAACCACGTTTGTGTACAATCTGGACAGCCTCGCTAAAAGACATTACTCCTGAAGCGACTAATGCACTATATTCCCCTAATGAATGACCCGCTGTATAGTCCGGTTTTATTCCTGCCTTCATTAGCTTTGAAGCAACCATTACCGCTGTTGTTAACAGGGCTGGTTGAGCATTGTACGTTAATGTTAGCTCCTCTTGCGGGCCTTCTAGCATTAGCTTCGATAATTCAAAGCCAAGCTGCTCATCTGCTTGATTATAAAATGCTTTACTTTCTTCACTATTTACAACAAGCTCTGCACCCATCCCTACTTGTTGTGAGCCTTGTCCCGGAAAAATAAAAGCTATTTTCGTCATCGTTCTGTTCCCCTTTGTTATCTATAATACATTATGCTTTTGAGATCGTTTCTTGAATCGTTGTGCATACATCATGCTCAACCATTGTACGAGCTTGCTTTATCGCACTGTAAATCGCTCTCGCATTTGAAGAACCATGCGCTTTGATTACAGGTGCTTTTAAGCCGAATAAGGCTGCACCACCGTATTCTGTATAGTCCATTTTTGTTTTTAATTCTTTCAAGTCATTTTTTACGAGAACTGCTGCAAGTTTAGACTTTGTTGAAGCCATAAAAGCTCCTTTTAACATTGAAAATAAGGCACCTGCTGTTCCTTCAATGGACTTTAATACCATATTCCCTGTAAAACCATCTGTTACAACAACATCTGCCACACCGTTTAAAAGCTCTCTTGCCTCTACATTCCCTTCAAAGTTTATATGGCCTTCTTGAAGAAGATCGAATGATGCTTTTGTTAACTCATTTCCCTTTTTTTCTTCCGTACCGATATTTAATAGACCGATGCGGGGCTCACTATAGCCGCGTACCTTCTTGGCGTAAATATCACCCATTATGGCATACTGTAAAATATGCTCCGGCTTAGCATCCGAATTCGCCCCTAAATCAAGCATTAAAAATCCATTACCATCTATTGTTGGAAGCGTTGTTGCAAGAGCTGGACGCGCTACACCATCAATACGACCAACTTTAAATAAACCACCCGCCATTAGCGCTCCTGTATTTCCAGCTGAAAGACAAGCATCTGCAGTACCATCTGCAACCGCTTCAAGCATACGTGTCATTGATGAGTCTTTTTTACGACGAACTGCACGCGCAGGGTCGTCTTCTCCTTCAATTACTTCTTCACAATGAATAATCTGTAGGCGTGGATGCTGCTTTAAATATGGATTCATTTCATCCTGCTTACCATAAAGTAAAATCTCAATATCAGAAAAATCTTCTAGTGCTAGAAGAACTCCTTCTACAATGGCTTGTGGTGCGTTGTCGCCACCCATTCCATCTACTGCTAATTTCATTATATATTTCCACCTTTCGTGCGATACATTTCGAATTCACCTTTAAACACTACTTCATTGTCTACTGTTGATATAACGTCAACGAATGTTCTATTTTTTTCTGAGTGTTGTGTGCGCACGACTGCTTTTGTTACAACTCGCTCCCCTGCTTTTACAGGCTTCACAAATGCAACGTTAGATTTTACCGTTAATGCAAGTTCGTCATTTATTACAGCTACCGCAAGCGAGTTAGCCTGTGCAAATAAGTGATGTCCCCTTGCAATACCGTTACGTTGGAATACGTGCTCCTCACCTACATCAAATATGGATAGGGCACGATTATCTAATTCAATATCAATAATTTCACCAATTACTTCATCGAGCGGTAACGACTTTACTTCATTTTCATAGTTTTTAGCCGCTACATCCTTTATACGTTCGCGCAATTCAGGAATAGATAACTCCATTCTGTCTAGTCGAATCGTTTGAACACTTACAGCAAACTTAGAGGCTAACTGTTCATCAGTGACGAATGGATTATCTGTTATTGTTTCTGTTAGCTTAAGTTGGCGATCTTTTTTTGTAAGTTTCATCGTCACTCGTCACCTTCTTATTTAGTATTAGCACTTGGTACTAATAGCAGTATACATGTATAAAAAAAGGAACGCAACAACTTTTCGTATTATTGTTGCGTTCTACTCGTTAATCTATTCGTTCTCCTTGCAGTGCTCCTGATTTTTCAAGCATCACGCGAAGAGGTTCATATTCTTCCAATTCCCAAAAGTGATTATCATTAATTAGTTTTACAGCATCTTGTCTAGCTACATCTAACGCACGGTAATCATGTACTAAATCAGCCATTTTGAATTCTGGTAAACCACTCTGCTTTTTACCAAAGAAATCCCCAGGTCCACGTAGCTCTAAATCCTTTTCAGCTAAACGAAAGCCGTCATTTGTCTCAGTCATAGACACCATTCGCTCTTTACCTTCATCTGTTTTCGGATCCGCTATAAGTACACAATAGGATTGGTGCTCTCCACGGCCAACACGTCCACGTAGTTGGTGAAGCTGTGCTAATCCAAATCGCTCCGCATCATAGATGGCCATAAATGTTGCATTCGGTACGTTTACCCCAACCTCAACAACGGTCGTAGATACAAGAACATGAATTTCTCCTTCACTAAACGCTCGCATAACGGAATCCTTTTCATCCGGATGGAGTCGACCATGCATTAACCCTACTTGGTATCTACCATTAAAATATGTTACTAACCCCTCATAAACTTCTACCACATTTTGTACATCCAATTTATCTGACTCTTCTATTAGAGGGCAAATAACATATGCTTGTCTGCCACTACGTAGCTCCGTTTCCATTTTCGTTAGCACAGACCCAAGCTGTTCATGCTTTAGCCAATGTGTTTCAATTTTCTTTCGTCCAGCAGGAAGTTCATCGATAATGGATACATCCATTTCCCCAAATGCCGTAATGGCTAAAGTACGTGGAATTGGTGTAGCCGTCATAAAGAGCACATCAGGATTTTCTCCTTTATCTCTCAATACACGGCGCTGTTCTACACCGAAACGATGCTGCTCATCCGTTATAACAAAGCCTAGTTTATTAAAACTAACATCTGGTTGAATTAAGGCATGCGTTCCAATTAATATATTAATATCACCAGTTGCTAATCCATCTAGTAACTCTCGTCTTACTTTTGTTTTTGTTGACCCTGAAAGTAATTCTACTCGAATACCTATCGGGGCAAACCATGCTCGTAGCGATTGGGCATGTTGCTCTGCTAAAATTTCAGTTGGTGCCATCAACGCCCCTTGATAACCAGCAGTAACCGCTGCATATAAACCAATTGCAGCTACCACTGTTTTCCCCGAGCCTACATCTCCCTGAAGCAATCGATTCATACGGTGGGGCTCCTTTAAATCCTTACAA
Source organism: Lysinibacillus sp. 54212 (assembly GCF_036662795.1). Taxonomy (NCBI): domain Bacteria; kingdom Bacillati; phylum Bacillota; class Bacilli; order Caryophanales; family Bacillaceae; genus Lysinibacillus; species Lysinibacillus sp. 54212. The sequence continues at coordinate 145,214 of NZ_JBAFWZ010000007.1, read as the reverse complement.
ATTTCATTTACAACACGCTTTTGTGCGCCAGTCAGTTCATAAGGGAGCGAAGCAATAAATTGCCGTAGCTTGGATAAATCATAGTGAATAGAAACACCTTGCTCATTATCCTTTCGCGCCTTTCGTAATGCTTGTATTCGGAGCTGGAATGATAACAATTCCTCATAAACAAAGCGACGTCTTGCTTGTTTTGCATGATTTGCATCTTTCGGAAAATGAACACCTTCTAGGGCTTCTACAATGGATACTAATTTATAGCTATCTCGTAACTGAGGTGGTAAGGTTTCAGAAATTATAGTACTAACCTCATCTAACGCCTGTCTCATATATTTACGAAAACGTTTTTGCCCAATATTCCCCCTTAGGCTATAAACCGGTTCAAAATCGACCCTCTCATGCTTAGGACCAAACGAAACAGACGAACCGACAATAACTTGTCGCCCCCTATCCCATTTACCTGTTACTGTAATAATAGTACCTGGTACTAATTTTTGTCGTAAGTAGTTTTGATTAAAGAAAACAACCTTCACTAAATGCCTTCCGGCTAATACATTAACTGTTAATCGTTGCTTATTCTTGCCCAAAAACACGGCCGCTGGCATACTCTCTACACGTGCTTCAATCGTTACTCGCTCATTATGTGGCGTTTCTACTAAATCCTTTAATCTAAAATCCTCATGACGATAAGGAAATGTCCAAACTAGATCTTCAATAGTATGAATTCCAAGTGTTGCAAGCTGCTCAGCGGTTTCCTTACCGATTCCTTTTAAGCTTGTAACAGGTTCATTTATGCTATCTAACAATGTTCTCGACAGCTCTTTTAAATATTTGTGATGTGTATGCTCCTAATGATGCATACTAGTTAAATAATTCAAAAGAGCCTCCCTCCTTTCTTAGCTTCGTACTTAATTAGGATTCTTCTTAACTTTAAGTCGATTTAAAGAGGTCTAGTTAAACTTCTTTCCTATCTACTGTATCATAGATTTATTTAGCAATACTAAGATAATCATTGTATGACTCTATTCAAAAAATAATTTCGACAAAGCTATGCAAAAAGTTTCTTCAGTTGGTATATTTAGGTATAATCAAAACATAAATAACTTAATCAATTTATATATAACTACTTGGGAGAGGAGGCATGAGACAGTGGATAAATTACGTTTAAACTCTTCAAAATAATTATTTTGAGGAGGGACAAAGTTGAAAATTATTTATAAAGAACAAAAGAGAATGAATCAGCAAGATTTAAAAGCACTTTATGAAGATGTAGAGTGGTATGCATATACAAAGGATATAAATCAATTACAGCAAGCATTAGCCAATTCTCTATATGTATTATCTGCATGGGAAGGCGAAAAACTAATTGCACTAATTAGGGTTGTCGGAGATGGTCTTACGATCCTGTATATACAAGATATATTGGTTTTAAAAAGCCGTCAAAATCAAGGGATTGCCACAGAATTAATGAAACGGGTTATCGAAAAATATAAAGATGTTCGTCAAAAAGTTTTGTTAACGGAAGAAGCGCCTGATGTACGACATTTTTATGAAAAAAACGGATTCATCTCGTGTGATCAAGGAACCCTTGTAGCATTTGCAAAATTGAATTAACAGAGGGACTCATGAATAAGATGCTTCATCCTATTTGTGAGTCCCCTTTATTAATTTATTATTAATTTGACTGAACGTTCTGTAGTCCACCATTTTCAAATATCGCTTTAGTTATCGCTTTCCCTGTTGGTGTAGCTGCAAGACCACCTCTTGCAGTTTCCTTTAAATTCGGACTCATTGCCTGACCAATTCGATACATAGCACCAATCACTTCGTCGCATGGAATACGGCTTGTAACCCCTGCCAACGCCATATCCGCAGCTACAAGGGCATTGGCTGCACCCATTGCATTTCGCTTTACACAAGGCACCTCAACCAGTCCGGCTACCGGATCACAAACAAGCCCTAGCATATTTTTTAGCGTAATGGCAAAGCCTTCTGCACACTGCTGCGGTGTTCCGCCTGCCATTTCAACAATTGCCGCTGCAGCCATTGCTGCTGCAGAACCTACCTCCGCCTGACAGCCACCAGCAGCACCCGAGATTGATGCATTATTCGCTACAATAAAACCAAATGCACCGGATGTAAATAGGAATCGAATCATTTCCTCACGAGATGGATTTAATTTATTTTTTACTGCAAAAAGTGTTCCTGGTACAACACCTGCTGAACCTGCTGTAGGCGTTGCACATATTGTTCCCATTGCAGCGTTTACTTCATTGGTTGCAACTGCTTTACTTACCGCATCGAGTAACAGCTCACCCGCTAACGATTTCCCTGAAGCAATATAGTTTTGTATTAATACTGCATCACCGCCTGTTAAGCCCGTTACAGATTGCACTCCTTTTAATCCACGCTCTACTGCTTCCTCCATTACTGTAAGGTTACGATCCATTTGTGTAAAGATTTCTTCACGCGTTCGACCGGTAATCGCCATTTCTTGTATGATCATAATTTCAGAGATCAGTTTATTTTCTTTTTCTGCAAGCGCCACAAGCTCTCTAACATTTTGAAATAATACGTCCACGTTCGCTCGCCCCTCAATTGTTTATTTTCGATACTTTTGTAATATGCGGAATATAGGATAACTGCTGTAAAATTCGTTCGTCAATATTTTGATCTACCTCAATGACCATAAGCGCTGTATGACCACGTTCAATTCTCGACACTTCCATATGACCAATGTTTACATCGTGCATCGCTAAACAGTTGGCAACGTTTGCAATACAACCAGCTCGGTCTTTATGAACAACAAGAATAGCTGGCATTCCACCTGTAAGACGAAGCTTAAAGCCGTTCACTTCACTAATCTCGATTTTCCCTCCACCGATAGAGATCCCCTCTACGCTCATTTCTCCTTCACTATCCCCCATCACAATACGCGCAGTATTTGGATGTTCACGATGTGCCTCTTCTGGTAGAAATTCAAAGGTTAAATGTGCTTTTTTCGCTTCGTCAAAAGCAGTTTTAATACGTTCATCAAAAGTATCATAGTTTAATAATCCACCAATAATCGCTACGTCTGTACCATGTCCGCGATATGTTTCCGCAAAAGAACCGTACAAATGGATTTTCACCCATTTTGGCTGACGTCCAAATAAATCTCTTGCAACCCGGCCAATACGTGCAGCCCCAGCAGTATGGGAAGATGAGGGACCAATCATAACCGGACCTATAATATCAAATACGGATGTAAATTTCATTTCGGCACCTTCCTACCTATCAATTTTCTTATAATTCAAGTGTATCAGAATGAATAATCCGACACAAAATATTCAAACTTTTAGTCGGTAAAACTAACAAAGGCAGCACACGTCATAAACGTGCACTGCCCTATTCGTAATTAACGATTATTCAACTGATAAAATAAAAGGATAGAGTGATTGCTTTCCTTCCACAATTTCTACTTCTGCGTCTGGATAGTTCTCTTCAATAAAGCTAGCAAGTTCATTCGCTTCATCTTCAGTTGCATCTTCCCCAAATATCACCGTAATGATCTCTGAATCTTCATCTACTAAAGACGTAATTACTTCCTTCGCGGCGTCCATCATACCTGGTGTTGATAAAATAATTTTACCTTCCGCTAAAGCCATATAATCATCTTTATGGATTTCTACACCATCAATGGATGTATCCCGAACAGCAAATGTAACTTGACCAGTTTTTACATGCTCAAAGCCCTTTGTCATATTCGCTCTATTATCTTCAACTGATATTTCAGGATTGAAGGCTAATATGGCAGCCATCCCTTGTGGAATCGTTTTTGTTGGTACAACAGCAGCTTCAATATCAAGTAATTCTGCTGCTTGTTCTGCTGCCATAATAATATTTTTGTTATTCGGTAAAATTAGTACACGTTCCGCACCGATTTCTTTCACCGCTTTAACAATATCCTCTGTTGAAGGGTTCATCGTCTGGCCACCTTCAATTACATAGGATGCCCCGATTGAACGAAGTAGGTTCGCTACTCCCTCACCCATCGCAATTGTCACAACCGCATACGGATGGTGCTCTTTTTTCACAACAGGCGCCGCTTGAGACGGCTCGCTCACAATCGCAGAATGTTGCTCACGCATATTATCTACTTTAATTTTAATTAAGCTTCCATATTTTTGACCTGCTGCTAGTACGGCACCTGGTGTTTCTGAGTGGATATGTACTTTTGCAATTTCATCGTCCGAAATTACAAGTAACGAATCACCCATCGGATCTAGCTCTAGTCGAAACTGTTCTTCATCAAACGGTGCTTTATCAGCCTCAAAGCGTACCATAATTTCAGTACAATAGCCGAACTCAATATCTTCTGTGTTCATGAAGTCTTGTACACGATGATGTTCTGCATTAATTAAATCATCTAATGTAGCATCATTTTTTGCTGGTAGCGGCTCCCCTTTAAGGGATGCTAGGAATCCTTCGTAGACAAATAGTAAGCCTTGTCCACCACTATCTACAACACCGACTTCTTTTAAAACAGGTAGGAGTTCAGGTGTACGATCTAATGATGCCTTCGCTTCTGCGACGAATGCATCCATTACAGCAATAAGATTATCCTCAGTTTGAGCAACTTCTACACCCTTTGCCGCTGCTTCACGTGCAACAGTTAAAATAGTCCCTTCAACTGGCTTCATTACTGCTTTATAAGCTGTATCCACACCTGCTTGGAACGCATTTGCTAAACCTTTTGCGTCGATACTTTCTTCTTTTTCAATGAACTTTCCAAAGCCTCGGAATAATTGCGATAAAATAACGCCAGAATTCCCTCGTGCCCCCATTAATAAACCCTTTGATAACGCCTGTGCAGTTTTACCAATATGCTCTTGTACATTCACTTCGGTTTCCTTTGCACCAGATGTCATGGATAAATTCATATTCGTACCCGTATCCCCGTCTGGAACAGGGAATACGTTTAATGAATCTACATAACTTGCATTTTGGTAAAGATGGTGTGCACCCATTTGTACCATCTCTGCAAATTTAATTCCGTCTAAAGACTTCATTCGATTCTTACCCTCCTATTACACATTCATTACACGAACGCCTTGAACAAATATATTGACCGATTTTACGCTCATACCTAGTGTTTTATTTACTGTATATTTTACTTTCGATTGAACTTGGTAAGCAATCTCAGAAATTTTCGTACCATAGCTTACGATGATGTACATATCAATGTGTAAATCTTCACCTTCTTGACGAATAATTACACCTTTTGCAAAATTTTCTTTTCGTAAAATATCTGTTAAACCATCACGAACTTGATGTTTTGATGCCATACCTACGATACCGTAGCATTCAATAGCAGCTCCACCAGCGATTTGTGCAATTACATCATTCGAAATATCAATTTGGCCGAATTCATTTTTTAATTCTACTGACATAAGTATGCCCCCTTGGCTCTTTTTGACTAATCTCTATTGTATCATTATTACACTACATAGTACAGAATTGAAAACATCAACCCTTATATTATCAATATTTCTTAGATTTTACCACAATATAAATTGTGTAAAACGATGTATATAAACACTTATTATTTGAGCTAAAAGTGAGGTTATTTTAAATGCTCTAGTAGGCATTTTTATAAGACGAAAATAGGCAGGCTTCTATAATTGTTGTCGTTGACCTGCCAAATGTTTATAGTAACTGTTAACCAAATAAATCCGTTACCTTCTGCAATCAACAGGCTAGTTTCAATTCAATTATTCCTCGTATACAAGGTTAATCACCAGGATACATTTTCTACAAATTTAATTGATTTCTTAACGTAACCAGACTGTTTTGTTATATTTTTTGATAGTACATTACCCATCCCAATGATTTGAAACTTCCAGGAAAAATCATTTTCCGTTTTTTTATTATGTGATTTTACTTATTTTACCAACAAAATAGAAGAGCAGGAGGTGAGACTTTAATGAAGAAAAAGGTACTTTTATTTATTTTAACTATAGTAACTGCTGTATACTCTTTAATCTGCTTTATGTCCATTTTTGTCATTTTAAAGGATTTAGAGAATATAGGAAATATTTATGGATTAATCGCTTTTTTATACATATTATTCTCTGGTATTTCTTACTTAAATACAGAAAAGCAAGGTAACAAAATAAGTACACAAATAGAAGCAATCGCCCCTTTACAGAGCACACGACATCCCTAGACGTAATTGATACTAACACAGAATACTAACATTATAGAATGATGATACGTTATTTTTCATCTCCTAGCACGGTAGAAATCTAATTTCAGTTTGCGGCACATTATATCCATTTGTGAAAATTTCTAGTGGTGACAGGCTATCTACTTATAATGCCCTATATGGTTTAAGGCACACGCTATAAGGTGTATGAGCACAAATTTAAGGAAAAGGAAACGGTTACGATATATAGTGTAACACTAAAAGTAAACGGGACTATTTTCGAGGTCATTTGGTAAATTGTACTACGAAAACGCTTGCTACATAATAATTTTCAGATTGGGTTAAAAAGCATCTAATATACTATTATAATTCTGTTTAAAAAAGAAAACGTTAGCTTTCGTCTACTCGTTCACATTAAAGTATTTAATTCTAACAATTTTACATGTTACATTCCTTATCTTAACAAGCCAAAATACTTTATGAATGAAATTTATACTGTAAAGGTTTTTTTCTTGAAAGTATGTGCGAAATGTCTTGCAACGACCGTACGTCTATGTTAAATTATTATGGTATGTGAAATATCGAACTGAAAAAAAGCTTTCAGATCAACTGTAAGGAGGGAATTTACATGCCAAAACAATGTGTTATCACTGGCCGTAAAGCTCGTACAGGCAACAACCGTTCACACGCTATGAACGCTTCTAAACGTACTTGGGGTGCTAACCTTCAAAAAGTTCGTATCTTAGTTGACGGTAAGCCAAAACGCGTATGGGTTTCTGCTCGTGCATTAAAATCAGGTAAAATTGAGCGCGTTTAATCGCGTCCGAAGCACTGACAATAGTCGGTGCTTTTTTCTTTTTCTAGTTCTTCACACTAAGTATTGGAATGCCATTATCATTCATAAAATCCCTGCATATAGCCAAATGATAACATCAACACAGTTACTCCTACATATTATTTCCCCTACATTTATTATGTACTGCCAGCTAACAAGCTATGAACCCAAAGATTCTAATGCCCTTTAATAATGTTAAATCTCTCTCCATAATTTGAATTATTTTAAACCTCTTACAATAAGATAGTAAAAAGAACTTTATGAGGGGGGATTTGTAGAATGATAAAAAATGAGATAGGTGCATGCATTTTAAGAATCGTGTTAGGTGGGATATTCATTATTCACGGATTAGCTAAGTTTCAAGGAGGCATAACTGAAACAATTAGCAGGTTTGAAAGCTATAATATTCCATACGCCGAAGTTGTTGGGTACAGTGTAGTCGGAGTAGAGGTAATCGGTGGTTTCTTCTTAATTATCGGGTTTTCCACGCGATTTATCTCTTTATTATTTATCGCTATTATGATTGGCGCAATTGTCACTGTCACATTTGAGCAAGGTTTTTTAAATGGCTATGAATATAATATTGCACTAATAGGGATAGCTCTATACCTTTTACTAGCAGGCAGTCGCTTTTTAGCGTTAGATGGACTATTTATCGATAAAAAAAAGACAAGCAATAAAAGAAAGAACAAATTTCGTAGCTAATATTATGACTAGTATAAAATCCTTGAATACTATCACCCTATAAAAAGGAGCGACAAACCGCTATAATAGCGCTCTGTCGCCCCTTCTTATTTCTTCTCACGTTTAAATAACTTGATGCACGCGCGCGTCATACTACTTAAAAATTTTGGTAGTTGAAATGTGTATACCTTCAATAACGCTCCCCCTTAGTCAATGCTTCTTATCATTAAACATATGCCTTTGGAGAATTCAATATACGCATTATTCGAAACGATTTCATTACTTGTAAAGCGTGACGAGGATTGTTCTATTGTTTCTAGGGTCGTCTCATATTTTACTCCACGCAGTGTAACGTCAAGAACCTGCTCCCCGTACGCAAAAAATGATAGATAGCGAAAATCCTTTTTTGATGTCAATTCATGGCGACCGGGCAAAAGAAATTGCAGCTCATTTTGCTTATTGACGACTATAAATTGAATCTTAGGATTGATACGTTGCATGCGATATACGGAACGCATTGCTGCCTCGTAGTGATCTAAGCGTCCTCCTGTCACTCCAGTTACAATGATCTGTGTCGGGTTGAACTCAAGCGCTTTAAGAAGTGCTAGATCTGTGTCGGTTTCATCCTTCTCAGCCTGAAAAGACTCTACATGTGTAACCGCCGTTGAAATTTCTTCCCATTCCGTATGACTAACAGAATCAAAATCACCTACAATTGCAGTTGGTGTGATATTCCTAGCAAGTAAATAAGACGCCCCACGATCAACACCAACATAAACGTCTGCTTCAAGCTTTTCTAATGGATAGACTTCTTCATTTGGACCACCCGAACAGATTGCTACAATCATTGAATCGCTGCAAGGCCAGCTTGTTTAATTTCCTGTAGAGCCGCTGCACGATCCTCTTTACCATAGATGGCGGAACCAGCTACAAAAATATTTGCGCCTGCCTTTGCACATGGAACAATTGTTTCGGCTGTAATACCACCATCAATTTCAATATCAATCTTCAGCCCACGCTCTTTAATTATGTTAGCTAATGCTTCAATCTTCGGTAACACGGATGCAATAAATTTCTGACCACCAAAACCTGGGTTCACGGTCATAAATAACACCATATCTATATCTTCTAAAATATGTTGAATCGATTCTATCGGCGTGTGAGGGTTTAGTACAACACCTGGCTTCACACCAAATGAACGAATTAATTGAATAGTACGGTGTAGATGACGACAAGCCTCTACATGTACAGTAATATAGTCTGCACCTGCCTTTGCAAACTGTTCAATATATTGATCAGGATTTTCAATCATTAAATGAACATCCATCGGTAACGTTGATAGAGGACGAATCGCTTCTAATGCAATTGCTCCAAATGAAATATTCGGTACAAAGTGCCCATCCATTACATCAATATGGATAAGCTCTGCTCCTGCAGCCTCTACCTCTTTTACTTCTTCTCCTAATTTCGCAAAATTTGCAGCTAAAATAGATGGTGCAATTTTAATCATTTTTAGTACCTCGGCTTTCGATCTAGTATTTCCTGTAAAAATTGTTGGTAATGCTCGTAACGATATGGGCGAATTCCACCTGTTTCGAGCGCTTCTTTTACAGCACATTTCGGCTCCTTAATATGTAAACAGCCGCGAAACTTACAATGTTCACTTATTCGTGCAAACTCCGGGAAGCAAGCTGTTAACTCTTCCTTTTCGATGGTATCAAAATCAAAAGAACTAAAACCTGGTGTATCAGCCAGAAGCCCACCACACACTTCAATAAGTTCAACATGTCTTGTCGTATGCTTACCTCGCCCTAAGCTTTGTGAGATTACACCCGTTTTTAAATTCAATGCTGGAATTAATGTATTAAGCATTGTTGATTTTCCTACGCCTGATTGTCCAGCAAGTACAGTTGTTTTTCCTTTTAAAAAGGGCTCTAGAGTTGTTAGTAAAGTAGGGTCATCTTTATATGTTGATAATACTGTATAGCCAATCGCTTCATAGTCAGCAATATATTGTTGAAGACCCAATAATTCTTCATCCGTTACTAAATCCATCTTCGTTAAGCAAATAATCGGTTCAACATGAAACGACTCTAAAACAACAAGAAATCGGTCTAATAAAATTGTATTGAAATCAGGCTCTTTAGCAGAAAATACTAGTATTGCCTGATCTACATTAGCAATCGGTGGGCGCACAAGATCATTTTTGCGAGGATGAATTTTCATTACATATCCATCTGACTCGCCCTCTTTTGTATAATCTACTATATCTCCTACAAGTGGAGATTCGCCGCGGTTTCGGAATACTCCTCTACCCCGGCACTGAATTAATTCCCCGTCCTGTTCAACATAATAATAGCCACTTAATGCTTTTCTAATTTGGCCTTGCGCCATGAAATGCCTCCCTTAACTCTTCAAATCGTCGTAATGAATTTCTTTTTGTTCAATAATAACTCCGTCACGTTCGATTCTATAGCTCGCCTTCTTGCCTTCTTCAACCTCTAATTGAATACCATATCTTGTATTTTCCATAATTGAAAATACTTCAATTGGTTTTTCCATTGTATTCGTTTTATCACTAATATAAATTCGAACCTCTTGTTCTTCTTCAGGTTCTTCAGGCTCATATGGAATGACAACGGTATTTTTATAGAATTTTACAAGCTTTTGCTTAGGACCTTTTGAGATGACAACTTGAATTGTGCTTCCCTCTTCTAATTTCGTCCCTGCAGATGGCTTTTGAGAGATTACACTACCAGCTGGCACTGTATCAGAATATTCGGTTGAAACTTCCTTAATTATAAAGCCTGAACTACGTTCGTATTCATTTAATGCAGATTCATTATAGCCCTTTAAATTCGCTACTGAAACAGTATTTTTTCCTTTACTAACAGTGAAGGTGATGGTTGTATTTTTCACGATAATCTCTTCACCTGCAGCTGGATATTGGGCAATAATCGTACCAACCTCATCATCCGAATACTCATACTCGATATCAATATCTTCATATTCATCATTCTCTAATATTGTCATGACTTGATCAATATCACGACCTTCATAATTTTCCATTTCGACAGGCTCGTGACCAATACTAACAATTAAATTGATTTCCGAACCTTCTACTCGGGTTTTCCCGGCTTCTGGATCTGTTCCGATAACGTTTCCTTCTTCAATTTCTTCAGAATGCCGCTCTTCTTCCTTACCGACAACAAACCCAGCTTCTTCAAGCATCTTTGTTGCCTCTTCAATCGTGTGATTGGTCACATCAGGAATCTCTATTTTTGATGGAGTAAGGGCAAAGATTGCAATCACTATAATCACAGCAAGCCCAATTATGGTTCCTACAATAATTGGCCATTTTTTCTTTTTCGGCTTTTTCAAAGAGGGTGTAGCTTTTGGTGTTTCTGGCTTTGACCCTTCCTGCACTTTATTAATCATTTTCGTTTGCATCATATCATTAATAGGAAGATTTTCCTTAATAATCGGAATTGCCTTCGTTGCTTCATCGTCTAAAGGAGGCATATATTTCAACTCATTTGCACGCCCTGGTGATAAGACTGAAGCTAAGTCTTCTTCTAAATCTTCTACACTTTCATAACGATGATTTGCATCTTTAGCAGTTGCCTTTAATACGATGTTTTCTATACTTTGTGGAATCGTTGCATCAAACGCTCGCACTGATGGCGTTTCTGATTGCAAATGCTTTAAGGCAATAGAAACCGCACTTTCTCCTGAAAATGGTAGTTCTCCTGTTAACAGTTCATAAAGCACAATTCCTAACGAATAAATATCTGATTTATTTGTAGCAATTCCTCCACGGGCTTGCTCTGGCGATAAGTAATGCACTGTGCCCATGACCGAATTAGTTTGTGTATAGCTCGTTGCATTTAACGTCGTCGCAATGCCAAAATCAGTAATTTTTACATTTCCATCATCATCAACTAATATATTCTGTGGTTTAATATCACGGTGAATAATTCCATTTTCATGTGCATGTGCAATAGCAGACGTAAGCTGCTTCATAATATGGACACTGCGTGCTGGTGATAAAGGAGAAAACTCTTGTATGTATTGCTTTAATGTTTTCCCTTTAATGTATTCCATAACGATATAATGCATATCACCGTCTTCACCGACATCATATACACTTACAATATTAGGATGAGAAAGACTCGTTGCAGATAAGGCTTCTCGTTGAAAACGTCGATGCAACTCAGCCTCATTTGTAAAATCATAACGTAGTATTTTTATCGCTACATCTCGATTTAAAATCATGTCATGAGCTAAATATACATGCGACATACCGCCGCCACCGATAAGCTCTAAAATTTTGTATCGGTCACTTACACGTTTACCTACAAACATCCTTACACCTCCTTATCTTTCATCGTTACTAGCACTAGGGAAATATTATCCTCGCCGCCGCTATCATTCGCTAATTGTACTAGCTTCTTCCCTTTTTCCTGCAAGGACATTGGTAGGGTGATAATGGCTGCCATTTCACTAGTTGATAGCTTATTACTTAAACCATCAGAGCAAATTAATAAAGCAGAATCCTCTTCAAGTGTCACTTCATAAAAATCAGGCTGAATAGTGCTTTCCGTACCTAATGCCTTAAGTATAAAGTTTTTTTGCGGATGATTTTGTGCCTCTTCTTCACTAATTTCTCCACTTTCCAATAAAATATTGACATACGAATGGTCTCTCGTAATAAGTTCAACTGTTTCATTTGTAAAATGATATACACGGCTGTCGCCAACATGACTGATAGTGCAATGTGCACCATCAATCAGTACAGCGATTAACGTAGTCCCCATCCCTTTACAGCCTTCATGTGATAAAGAATAATTGTAAATCTTTTGATTGATATGAGAAACTGCATCTCTTAACCACTCTGCTTTACTCATTTGGCTTCCAAGTTGGTCATCACTTGCCTGTAAAAATAACTGTTGCAACTGCTCAATTGTCATCTCACTTGCAACATCTCCAGCATTATGTCCGCCCATTCCGTCCGCCAAAATCGCCAGCTTATAATGATCAGGTCGTTCAACAAATGTTACTCGATCTTCATTGACTGTACGTCTTAATCCAACATCACTTTCGACTGTGAAGTTCATTTTGGTCACCTACTTTATTTCTTCAGATCGTTCCGCTGCTCGTAATTGTCCACATGCAGCAGCAATATCTGCGCCTTGTTCACGACGAATCGTGACATTAATACCATTTTTCTTTAATGTTTTTTCAAATGCAAATATTTTACTACGAGACGTGCGAATATAATCACGCTCCGGCACATAATTAATCGGAATTAAATTCACATGACATTTAATATCTTTAATCAATGCAGATAATTCTTCTGCTATTTCAACAGAATCATTTTCCCCTGACATTAGACCATACTCAAATGTTACACGACGACCGGTCTTTTTCGTATAGTAGCGAACAGCTTCTAACAACTCATCAATTTTATACGCTCTTGCAATCGGCATAAGCTTTTGACGCGCCTCCTGATTTGGGGCATGCAGTGATACAGCAAAATTAATTTGCATTTGTTCATCTGCAAACTGATAAATTTTAGGTACGATACCAGAAGTCGAAACGGTAATATGACGAGCACCAATGTTCAAGCCCTTATCATCGTTTACAATTTTTAGGAAATTCATCATAGCCTCATAATTATCGAAAGGTTCTCCGATTCCCATAATGACAATCGAACTAACACGTTCACCTGTTTCATCTAACTTTTGCTGAACTTTTACAACTTGCTCGACAATTTCTCCTGCCATTAAGTGACGCTTCAAACCGCCAAGTGTCGAGGCACAAAATGTACAGCCAATTCGGCATCCAACCTGTGTTGTTACACAAATCGAATTACCATATTCATGTCTCATTAATACTGTCTCAATAGAGTAGCCGTCCTGTAATTGAAATAGAAATTTTATCGTTCCATCTTTTGATTCTTGCTTAACGAGTGTTGATAGGGTCGTTAGAGCAAAGTTCTCTTCTAATTTGTCACGTAGACCCTTTGATAGATTTGACATTTCATCAAAAGTTTTCACACGTTTACTATATAGCCATTCAAAAATTTGAGCGGCACGGAACGGTTTTTCTCCGTTAGCCTTTAGCCATTCCTGCAGCTCATCTGGACGAAGCGAATAAATCGATTCCTTCAGTTTCGGCTTTTCTTTTTTTACAGGGTGGGCAGGCTTTTCTTCCGCCTCCTGGACTAAATCTTGAATACGTTCATCAAATTTATTTTGATCTTCCACTTAATTTGCTTCTCCTTTTTTACGAAAGGCGGCAACGAAAAATCCGTCACTACCAAAATCTTGTGGGAATACTTGAAGCATTCCATGTTGTTGTTTCGCTAATAGTGTCTCTGGTAAATTCGTCAATGGCTCAGCTTCCATTTCAGGATGACTCGCTAAAAACGCTTCAACCGTTCCTTCATTTTCTTTTTTATCTACGGTACAAGTGCTATAGACAAGACGACCACCCGGCTTTAATACGCTAACAGCATTATCCAAAATTGCGAGCTGAACCGTTTGTAGACTTTCTAAATCTTCCTCGCGCTTCGTATATTTTATATCCGGCTTTCGACGCATCACACCTAAACCTGAGCATGGGGCATCCACGAGCACCGCATCAAAGCTTTCTTTTCCAAGGAAGTTCGCCGCCTTACGTCCATCAATCGGTGCTGTCTGAACAATATCAAGTCCTAGGCGAGCTGTATTTTCATCGATTAAGTCCAATTTATGTGGATGTAAGTCCATCGCTAGTATTTGTCCATCATTTTGCATTTTTTCAGCGATATGCGTTGTTTTTCCACCAGGAGCTGCACACATATCGAGTACCTTCATTCCCGGCTGTGGATTTAATACGTTCGCAGGAAGCATTGAGCTTTCATCTTGGATCGTAATGAGTCCATTTCTAAATGCACCGGTACGTGCCGCCTGGCCATTTCTTAAATAAATACATTCAGGTATAACGGCACTTCGTTCAGCTTTCACACCTTCACGCTCTAGGGTCGTTAGAACTTGCTCAACGGATGCCTTCGTTACATTTACTCGAACGGTTTGTATTGGAGGCACATTATTTTCTTGGAGCATGGCGGCCGTTTGGTCAAAACCATAGCTTTCCACCCATCGATCAACTAGCCACTGGGGATGACTCGTTGCAATTGCAAGACGTTCATTCGGATTTACGATCTCATCTGTTGAACGTACACCTTCACGTAATATTGAACGAAGAATACCATTCACCATGCTGGCAATCCCTTTATGCCCTCGATGTTTCGCTATTTCTACAGCCTCATTTACAGCTGCATGCGCAGGGATACGTGATAGGTATTCCATTTGATATAAGGATAGACGCAATAGCCAGCGGACCCAGATATCTACTTTACCTCGAATAAACGGCTCTAAATAATAATCAAGCGTATATTTATGCTGAAGTGTACCGTACGTTAGCTCAGTTAGCAGTGCACGATCTTTTTCCTCAATTTTATATTTTTCAATCGTTTTGTGTAACAATAGATTACTGTACGCTTGATTTTTATCTATTGAAAGAAGAATTGTAAGCGCCGCATCACGCACATTACCATTCCAAATTTGTACTTTCTTTTTACTCATTCAAAACGGTCCCCAATCTGTAATTTCGCTCCTGTACCGCGCAAATATTCTTCCGCCTGCATACGTTTTTTACCTGCGGGCTGACAGTCGTATATCGCTAAGCTGCCACCATCACCAGCAGCAATTTCAAAATAATCTTTTGCAATATGGATTACTTCTCCTGGTGTAGCACTGTTTGTAGTATGCCCAACTTGTGCCCACCAAATTTTAAAGTTTGCACCTTCAAATGTTGTATACGCAACCGGCCAAGGATGAAGGCCACGAACTTGATTATATAAAGTTCGCGCATCCTTGTTCCAATCGATTCGCTCCTGCTCACGTGAAATATTACTTGCATACGTTACTTGCGATTCATCTTGTGGAATTCGCTCATTGCTACCGTCAGTAATTGAAGGCAACGTATCCTTTAATAATTCACGACCTACATCACTTAATTTTTCAAACATACTACCTGTATTATCTGACTCTTCAATATTGATCGCACGCTGACTAATAATATCGCCTGCATCTAATTTTTCAGCCATATACATAATTGTTACACCGGTTGTTTTCTGACCATCCATAATTGCTTGATGAATTGGCGCTCCACCACGATACTTCGGAAGTAACGATGCATGCACATTTATACAACCTAAACGTGGTGCTTCTAATAAATCTTTAGGCAATATTTGACCAAATGCAGCTGTAACGACTAGGTCTGGATGTAGATCTAAAATTTGCTGCAATTCCGCAGAACCTCTTAGTTTTTCAGGTTGAATAACTGGCAATCCTAGACGCACTGCCTCTTCTTTTACAGGAGGAGGTGTTAACACTTTTTTACGCCCTACTGGACGATCAGGTTGCGTAACAACAGCAAGAATATTATAGCCCTCTTCATGTAGCATCCGTAAAATCGGTGCCGAAAAGGCAGGAGTTCCCATAAAAACAATATTTGTCATTTTACTCCTCCTCTACATCAGCATACATTTCTTCAAGTTCTGCTTCTGTTAAAATACGGACGATTTTTGAGTCAAATAAGATGCCATCTAAATGATCAATTTCATGTAAGATGACACGTGCTTCGAAATCTTCTGCCTCTAGCTCATAAATGCGACCTTCACGATCAGACGCTTCAATTTTTACATAGGTAGGGCGCTTTACTAGGCCAAATAAATTAGGGAAGCTTAAGCACCCTTCCACGTCTTCTTCCTCTCCGCGCGTTTCTAAAACAATTGGATTAATCATTTCTAAAATATCCTCGCCTAGCTCGACAATAGCAACTCGTAAGGGGACATTTATTTGTGGTGCAGCAATACCTACACCGTCATGCTCAACCATTGTGTCATATAAATCATCTAAGAGTGTAAGGATATCTTCATTGATTTCCTCCACTTCCTTTGTTGTTTCTGATAATACTTTTGCAGGTGCCTGAACTACCTCTTTAATCGCCATACTATACCTCTTTCTAAAGCTCACTAAATCATTGATGGATCTAAGTCAATTGTGAGCATAATTCCTTTTTTTATCCAATCCGAACGGTACAGTTTAATCAGCTGTAACAGGACTGGAATTAAATTTGGTTCTATTTTATATTTTATCAAACATTGGTAGCGATATCTATTTTGGAGACGACTAATACTAGCTGTTGTCGGACCGATAATGGAGACACTAAATGGTAAGTTTGATCGTAAATATTCTGCTGCCTTTGCAGCATATTCTGCCGCCATCATAACATCTTCATGAGAAACTTGAACAAGAGCTAGATAAAAATAAGGAGGATAACCTGCTCCATGACGTGTAAGCATTTCACGCTCGTAAAATGGTTCGTACAGTTGCTCCTTCGACAGCTCAATTGCGTAATGCTCTGGTGTATATGTTTGCACAACGACCTCGCCTGGTTTTTCATGACGCCCTGCTCGACCACTAACCTGCGTGAGCAGCTGGAATGTACGCTCAGCGGCACGATAGTCTGGCAAATGTAGTGATGTATCTGCGCTTAACACCCCGACAAGTGTAATATTAGGGAAGTCCAGTCCCTTTGCAATCATTTGTGTTCCTAGTAAAATATCCGCTTCCCCGTTACCAAAGGCGTCTAAAATCAATTCATGTGCCCCTTTTTGTTTCGTCGTATCAACATCCATTCGTAGCACACGCACCTCAGGAAATAGCTTATTAAGCTCCTCTTCTACCTTTTGTGTTCCTGTGCCAAAAAATCGAATATGCTCACTTTGACATTGTGGGCAAGTTTGTGGGACGAACTCTTCATAGCCGCAGTAATGACATTTTATTTTTTCAGTGGAGCGGTGATACGTTAAAGAAATATCGCAGTTTGGACATTCCACAACCGTTCCACAATCACGACACAACACGAAGGATGAATAGCCACGTCGATTTAAAAACAATACAATTTGTTCCTGTTTCTCAAGTCGGATTCGAATGCTTTCAATTAGCGCCTCTGAAAACATCGACCGATTTCCACCCTTTAGCTCAGCCCGCATATCAACGATTCTAACTTCGGGTAATGCTTGATTTTTCGCTCTTTGATTTAATGTTAGAAGCGTATATCGTTTTTTCTTCGCCCGCGCAAACGACTCAAGCGATGGCGTAGCACTACCTAAAATTACTGGACAATGGTGAAACTTACTTCGCCATATTGCCACATCTCGAGCATGATAGCGCGGTGAATCCTCCTGCTTATATGTCGATTCATGCTCCTCATCTAAAATAACAAGTCCGACATTTTCAAAAGGAGCAAAAATAGCAGACCTTGCACCAACAACAACCTTGACTTTTCCTTGTTGAATTTTACGCCATTCATCGTACTTCTCACCTACAGAAAGACCACTATGCATAACTGCTACAAGCTCACCAAATCGTGAACGAAAGCGCTCTGTCATTTGTGGGGTTAACGAAATTTCAGGAACAAGCACAATAGACTCTTTTCCTTCCTGAAGCGTGTGTTGAATCGCCTGTAGGTACACCTCTGTTTTTCCACTACCCGTAATTCCATGCAATAAGAATGTTTCGGGGTGCTTGTTATCCATAGCCCTTTTAATTTTCGATAAGGCATGCGCTTGCTCATCTGTTAGTTGGAGAAAATCCGTTTTTTGAACTGCCTTAGTGAATGGATCTCGATACACTTCTTCTTTAATAAAATGTGCAGCGCCTCGTTCAATAACAGCGTGTAGAACTGCCATTGTAACACCTACAGCCGAGCATATATCAGAGGGGGTAAGAACTTCACCCGCATGCTGTCTCATCCAAGCTATCAGCTGCTTTTGCTTCGCTGCTCGATTTGACAGGGTCTCTTCCAGCTCTATAAGAAGCGCTTCATCTGATGCTATACAAACTTTTCGAACTTCCTTTACCTTCCCCTGTTGCTTTACGCTATTTTCAATCATCACATGACCTTGTTTAATGGCTTCCTTTAGTTCGTGTAATGCATTTTCTCGTTGGAACTGCATGAAGTTGACCTTTTCTGATTTCCGAAAAATGGACTGCAATTTCGAATCTAACGCTTGTATATCTGTATTCAAATGAACAATTTTTTCATATTTAGCACGTAAGGCTGACGGTAACATTGCTTGCAATGCATCGATTTCATAGCAAATCGTCTGGTCCTTTAGCCATTGCGCTAACGCGAGCATTTCATTATTCAAAACTGGCTCTATGTCTAAAATTTGAGAA
This sequence comes from Lysinibacillus sp. 54212, assembly GCF_036662795.1. Taxonomy (NCBI): domain Bacteria; kingdom Bacillati; phylum Bacillota; class Bacilli; order Caryophanales; family Bacillaceae; genus Lysinibacillus; species Lysinibacillus sp. 54212. The sequence continues at coordinate 126,214 of NZ_JBAFWZ010000007.1, read as the reverse complement.
ATTGGCTTTAATTTATTTAGCGGAACTTCTGTATGATCTTTCAGTGCCACGACAAAAGCAAGGACATTTCTTGGTCCGAATGGTACTTTTACACGGCTTCCACATTCTATTAAGTTGTGCCACTCCTCTGGTACAGCATAATCAAATGGTCGGTCTACGGGATAAGCCGCCACATCCACAATGACCTGTGCTACTAGAAGCGACATTAGAGCTGCTCTCTTTCAGCAATGGATTCAAGAAGAAGTAGTGCAAGCTCCTTTTTCGGTTGCTGCCCAAATTTTTGCAAAAAGTTTTTGCCGATCAACGTGACACTATTCGTATCCGTTCCAAAGCCAGACCCTGCTTCAGTCACATCATTCGCAATAATATAATCAGCATTTTTCTTAACAAGCTTTTGCCTTGCATACTCTTCGACATCATTTGTTTCAGCTGCGAAGCCTATTAATAATTGATGCTGTTTCTCCTCGCCAAGCTTTGCCAAAATATCGACGGTTCTCTCCAGCTCGATGACTGCATCACCTGGCTGCTTTTTCATCTTTTGACCATGAACAATTTTAGGTCGATAATCGGCAACTGCCGCCGTTTTAATTACAATATCCGCGCTGCTATACTCCCCCTGAATAACCTCTAGCATATCTGCGGCACTTTCCACATTTATCACTTTCATACCAGACGGTTTTGTGAGCTGTACCGGACCAGAAACTAATACAACCTCTGCTCCTAAATCACGAGCTGCCTCTGCCATAGCATAGCCCATTTTTCCAGTTGAAAAGTTCGTTACAAAACGTACTGGATCAATTCTTTCTCGAGTTGGTCCAGCTGAAACGACAACCTTCCTTCCTTTTAACGGAAGATTCTTTGGTTGGAAATATTGGATTACTAGGTCTGTTATTTTTTCTGGCTCCTCTAAGCGACCTTTTCCAATATAGCCACATGCTAAAAAACCTTCCGAAGGCTCGATAAACTTATAGCCATCCTCTGCAAGCCTTGCAATATTTCGCTTAACTGCTGGATGATCATACATATGTACATTCATTGCAGGTGCCAGCCATACTGGAGCGGTAGAAGCAAGTAAAGTGGTTGTCATCATCTCATCGGCAATTCCATTCGCTAGCTTTCCAATCACATTCGCTGTCGCTGGGGCAACTAAGATTAAATCCGCCCAATCAGCTAAATCAATATGTGCAATCACGCCTGAATCTTTTTCATCGAATGTATCAAAAAATACATCGTTTTTAGACATCACTTGAAAACTTAATGGATTGACAAATTTTTGAGCAGAGGCTGTCATAATCACTTTCACATTGAAGCCTGCCTGCGTCAATTTACTACAAAGTGCAACTGCCTTATAAACAGCAATGCCACCGGATACACAAAGTAAAATATTGTTATTTCGCATTATTTCCACCCTTTCAAATGATAAGCTCCCAAAGAAAAATTCTCCGGGAGCTATTTCACACGTATATAGTATTACACTTCGTCCTCATAGATAGTTGACTCATCTTGCTGTTCTTTCTTTAATACGCCAGCTGCCACTTCCTCTAGTGCTTTTCCTACAGGCTTATAAGATACATACTTATAAAGACGTTCGCCGCCCTCTTCCTGCATTTGACGTGCACGCTTAGAAGCTAAGCTCACTAGTGAATATTTTGAATCGATTTCCTTTTTTAAGGCATCTACTGATGGGTATAACATAAGTTTATTCTCCTTTCAACATTGACAAATATATTTTTTCTACACGTTCACGACGGCAATGCTCGGCTTTAATAATCGCATTAATTTTATCACAAGCATTAAGCACTTCATCATTTTCAACAACATAATCGTATAAGCTCATCATTTCAAGCTCTTCCTCCGCTGTTGCAATACGCTTAGCAATGACATCCTCAGTTTCTGTCCCACGTCCTACTAAACGATCCTTTAGCTCAGATAGGCTTGGTGGTGCTAAGAAAATAAATAGGGCATCCGGTGCTTTTTTTCGAATTTGCGCTGCACCCTGCACCTCAATTTCTAAAAATACGTCACGACCAGCATCTAATGTTTCGTTTACGTATGTAAGCGGTGTACCGTAATAATTCCCTACGAATTCTGCATGTTCAAGTAATCCACCCTGCTCGATTAACGCCTCGAACTCCTCACGTGTCTTAAAGAAATAGTCTACACCATCTACTTCTCCTTCGCGAGGATTACGTGTTGTCATTGAAATCGAATATTCATAGTTTGTGTTAGGTTGAGAAAATAATTCCTTACGAACTGTACCTTTTCCAACACCTGATGGACCTGATAAGACGATTAATAAACCACGTTGTTTTTTCATTTTATATTGATTACTCCCTCTAGCTATTCAATGTTTTGAACTTGCTCTCGCATTTTTTCTAGGATTGTTTTAGCCTGTACGACAGCTATTGAGCTTTCTGATGATTGATTTTTGGAGCCAATTGTATTAATTTCACGATGCATTTCCTGCATTAAAAAATCAAGCTTACGACCAATAGCGATATTTTCTTGGAGCGTTTCCTCTAGCTGACTAAAATGACTTTCTAGACGATCTAGCTCCTCCGTAATATCTGCACGTTCTGCAAAGAAGGCGACCTCAACAAGTAATCGATCTTCTAATAGTTGCCCACTCGTAAACTCCTCTATTCGCGTTTTTAGGCGATCACGATATTTACTAACCGCCTCAGAGGAAGTTTCTCTTATGCGTTGAATTTGCTCTTGCAGCTGCCTTTTATTTTGTAGCATCACTGCTTTTAGCTCTTTTCCTTCACGCTCACGCATTTGAAGTAGGTGACCGATTGCCTCATTTAATGCTTGCTCTATAGCAGCTAATAATTCGTCATGAACAAGCTCTTCCTTGTCAACGACTAACACTTGCTCTAACATGGCAATTTCCTGCATGCTCCACTTTTCTTCCATTGGCATATTAAAAGAAAGCTCTTCTTTTGCCTTCCGATACGCTTCTAGTAATGGCCAATTGATTTGAATTCTTTGCTCAGCCTCTTGGAGCTCTTTTATAAATATAATGACATCAAGCTTCCCACGAGATACAGACTTCGATAGCATTTTTTTAGCAAGTACCTCAGACTCCATCCATTCTTTCGGAAACTTCGTATTAATTTCTAAAAAACGATGATTCACAGCACGAACTTCAACCGTAAGCTGGTAAGATTTCGTCGTTGTGACACCCCTGCCAAAGCCCGTCATACTACGTACCAAGGTTCGTCACATCCTTCTATACATACTGTCCCAATTATAGCATATGATTTGAGGATTATGACGATTGATTTATAGAAATATGTAAACATCCTCAACCATAATAAAAAATGCTATCATAAGAGAGATTAAACTGACAACAACTTATAGAATGGTGTAGAAAAAAAAGCTAAGAATGAAAGAGGAATGAACAATGGCATTTGACGGATTATTCACAAGCGCGATGACGAATGAACTATCGCAGCTTTTATCAGGACGTATTACAAAAATTCACCAGCCGAATGCACTCGAGGTAATATTACATATACGTACAAAGGGAGAAAATCATAAATTATTAATTTCTATACACCCTTCTTATGCGCGTGTACATCTTACCCAGCATTCTGTTGAAAACCCTGCAGAACCCCCTATGTTTTGCATGCTTTTACGTAAACATATTGAGGGAGGATTTATTTCAGCGATACAGAATACAAGCGGAGAACGAATTATTACACTAGGAATTGATAGCAAAAATGAAATCGGAGACAGTGTCCATCGAAAGCTAATCATTGAAATTATGGGGCGTCATAGTAACCTTATACTAATTGATGCTGAAAACGATAAAATTATCGATAGTTTAAAGCATTTACCTCCTTCGATAAATAGTTATCGTACCGTACTGCCTGGTCAAACGTATATAGAGCCACCAGCTCAAAACAAACAGCATATTAATAATACAACCGATGAGAATTTACGTGCGTTTTTTGCAGGTGATGTCACAGCAAAGGATATTATGAATCATTTTATTGGTTTTTCTCCACTGCATGCCAACGAATTAACGCATCGTTTACGGCAAGGCGATATTGTCGAACTAACCCGTACATTTATGGATGAAGTTATTACTGCGAAACAACCAACGTATATAGAAAAAGAAGGAAAAACTTATTTTTCTCCAACAAGCTTAACCCATTTAGCTGGAAACGAAACACAGTATCCAAATTTAAGCACATTGCTAGACCGCGTCTTTTTTGCTCGCGCTGAACGTGACCGCGTTAAACAGCAAGCTGGAGATTTAGAACGTTGGCTTTCAAACGAGCTTGATAAATTAAAGTTAAAATTGAAGAAGCTCCATGGGGATTACGAAAGAGCAAGCAAGCTAGACCAATTTCAATTATACGGTGAGCTGTTAATGGCGAACCTTTACCAATTCGAAAAAGGCGTGGAGAAGGTCACTGTCGAAAACTACTACACAGGTGAAAAAGTAACGATTCCCGTAAGCCCTCGAAAAACACCAATTGAAAATGCACAGGGCTATTACACAAAATATAATAAAGCGAAAAATGCACTTGTGATGATTAGAGAGCAAAAACTAAAAACAGAGGATGAAATTTCTTATTTCGAAATGCTCGCTCAGCAAGTTCAACAAGCAGCACCGTCAGATATTGAAGAGATTCGTGAGGAATTAGCAGAACAGGGCTATCTTCGCCTACGCGCTTCAAGGAAAAAGAAAAAGCCAACAAAGCCAGAGCCAGAGAAATTTATATCTTCAACCGGCATTACTATCTCTGTCGGAAAAAATAATAAGCAAAATGACTATTTAACATTCAAGCTTGCAAAAAAGAACGATATTTGGTTACACACGAAGGATATTCCCGGCTCACATGTTGTGATTCATGACGCTAATCCTGATGAAACAACATTACGGGAAGCGGCTATACTTAGCGCCTATTTTAGTAAAGCACGCGAGTCCTCTTCTGTCCCGGTTGATTATACAGAAATTCGACAGGTAAAGAAGCCAAATGGTTCTAAACCGGGCTTTGTCATTTATTTTGAACAAAAAACACTATTTGTCACACCTGACGAAAACATCATATTACAATTAAAAAAGAAGTAAAATCGTCTGCATCCTAATAAAAGTAAAATTTTCCACTAGCAAAGTTGTATAATAACAATAACAACATGAATCTTCATTTACATGAATAAATAACATGGGAGATGAGCGAATGGAATTATTATTAGATCGGGTCAAAAACACAAGAGAAGTACTTAGAAAGCATATTATCGAAACAATTTTAAATGAGTTTGATGACCAATGTATGAAATTGGACATAGATAAGAGAAAAAGTAAGTATGCCAAGATGATGGAAAGTCCGTTCCGTTTTTTTAGAGGCAGTGCCTACTTATTTTATTACGACATAACGAAAATCCCTTTTTCATTTCATACAGATGAGGATAAGCCTACATGGATTCAAGGGGATCTGCATATGGATAATTTCGGTGCATTTCAAAATGAATTAGGCGAAATTGTTTATGATGTGAATGATTTTGATGAAGGATATGTTGGCTCGTATTTATATGATGTACTTCGTATGTCGGTTAGTATTGCCCTGTATTGCGAGGCACAAGGACTTACCGTTGAGGATCAAAAGCAACGAATAGACAATTACATCCATGCATACTATAGCCAGCTTAAAAGATTCAAAAAAGAAAAAGATAATCCTGTAACACTGACTTTTACTAAAGAAAATACAAAAGGTCCTGTTAAAAAAATATTAAAGAAGCTAGCCAAAAGACAAAGGGATCATTTATTAAAAGATATCACCTATATCAATGAAGCTAATCAGCGTGTTTTTTGCTGGTCCGACGAAATCCAACCTGTAAGTGAACGAGAACAAAATACACTTGAATCCTTAACCGAAGCATATTTTAATTCACTGGATACGGAAGATAAAAAGGATATCTCTTTTTATACAATTAAAGATATAGCCAGAAAACACGGTACTGGCACTGCATCTATAGGATTGGATCGATACTATATTTTAATCGAAGGTGCGAAGGATGCACATGGATTAGATGATTTAGTCTTAGAGGTTAAAGAAGTTCGCTCCCCGATTCCTGCATATTTTTTACCTTATCATGATCAATTTTGGGAGAAGTATGAGCATCAAGGTAAACGCGTAGTAGAAACACAAAAGGCAATGCACCATTTAGAGGATCCATATTTAGGCTATTTCTCAATAGACGGCAGGGATTTCTATGTGCGTGAACGCTCTCCTTTTAAAAAGAAAGTAAAAGCAGAGCAATTAATAACGCCAGAAAACTTTGATGAAACGCTAGAAATTATGGGAAAAGTTACAGCAAAAATACATGCCCGCGCCGATGTCGACACTGAAAATGAATTATTTTCTCATGAATGCGAGAAGGAAATATTATCCTCTATAGGGGATAATTTCGACATGTTCTGTGCACAAGTTGTTTTTGTTGCGAGCTCCTATAAAGAACAAGTAAACCATGACTACAAGCTATTTTGCCAATGGGTTAATGAGGATTTTAAATAATTATATGAGAGGGCATTTCTTGAATTCGTATCAAGAAATGCCCTCATTTTTTTCAAATAATAGATATTAGTACAGACGCTAAGTATCTTTACACTTTAAAGCGATTAACAGCCCTGTTTAATTGTTCACTCAAATCTGTTAAAGTTTCTGCCGCTGTCGAAACGGAAACGATAGCACGAAGCTGTTCATCTGTTGAGGCGCTTACCTCTTCACAAGCGGCGGCTGTTTCTTGAGATGTGGCTGCCATCGTTTGAATCGTCTCAGCAACATTATCCTTGTGTACCGCAACTTTTTGAATTTCATTATAGACTGAATCAATTGAATCCTGCATATCTGCCATTAATTTCGAAATTTCGCCAAAAGTAAGTTCAGTATTGTTAACAACTGTAACTTGACGTTGGAAGTTTTCACGCGTTTCATTCATTTGCTGCGTCACTAGTCTAGATTCTGCTTGTAGTTCATGAACCGTTACTTTGACTTCTTCAGTAGAACGAGCGGATTGTTCAGCGAGTTTACGTACCTCTTCGGCAACGACTGCAAATCCTTTACCATGATCACCTGCACGTGCGGCTTCAATACTAGCATTCAATGCTAGTAGATTTGTTTGCGTTGAGATTTCGGTAATCGTTTCCATGACGCCTCCGATTGCCTTTACTTTCGTTTCAAGCATACTTACTACTTCAGACATACCATGCAAATTAGTTTCCCAATCACTAAATGATAGCTTCAGCTGTTGCATCTGCCCTTGTCCATTCGCATTCATGTCGCCTGCTTTCGTTGCAATATCTGACATGATACTTGCTTTAGTTGTAATTTCATTAATTTGCTGACCAAGAAGATGGGCACGTTCTGTTACGACTTCAGCATCCTCTGCTGATTTTGATGCACCTTCTGCTATTTCCGTAACAGCAAGCGCAACTTCATTACTTGATGCACTTGTTTCTTCAGCAACTGCACTCAAGCTTTCAGAGCTCGCACGAACATTTGAGGCTGAATTGTTAACAACAGTAATAATAGCATGCATATTTTCAATCATCGTGTTGAAATTAGCCCCTAGCTCTCCAATCTCATCCTTAGTCTTAATATCCGAATGAACCGTTAAATCGCCCTGGGATACGGCATTCATAAGTGATTTCAACCTACCAATAGGTTGTATCGTTCGACTAATTGTAAAATACAATGCAATAAAAATAATAAACATTGTAATGAGGGCTACAATTAACATTGAATTCATTAGGTGATCTGCTGTCTCATTAATATTCTTTTCCTGATAAATAGCAGCTATTTTCCAGCCAAGATCGGGTAGTGTCGTATAAACATTTACATAGTCTACCCCTTCGAAATTGTATCGAGAAACCTTTTGTTCATTACCTTCTTTATACATATCTGCGATGAAGGACATTTCCATGAAATTTTCTCCATTGCTGTAAGGATGGGCTACTACTGTACCTTCAGTATCCAATACCATAGGAAAACCGCGATAGCCTACATCTTTATCCTCAATCCGGCTTGCTAATGCGGAAAGCTGGATATCAAGTGCAAGGACACCTAGAACTTCATTATTCTGTTTAATCGCTTTAGAAAGTGTCACTATCAGTTCATCCGTTACCGCGTCAGTGTATGGGTTAGACCATTGAATCCTATCCGGGTGAGCAACTGCATTTTGATACCATTCACGCTTTGTTGGGTCATAATCATCTGCAAAATTAGCTTCAGGGAAAATATGGATTTCTTTTGTAGGAAGCGCCATATAAATTGATGAAGCATCGTTGTATAAGCTTAAAAAGCTTCTAAATTCTTGTTCAATGTCAATGGATGTTGTTCCGGTATTTCCTTTCGAACTAACAAATTCCATTATCGAGGAGGATGCAGAATACTGCTCAATCCCCTTGCCATATTGACCAAGAAAATTATGTATAGAGAAACTCATTTCTTTCACTAACGTTTCGCTAGCAGAAATAGCACTTTTTTCCGTAGTAGTTTTGACTTGAGTGCTACTAATTGCAGTCATTATGGACGTCCCAATTAAAAACAGCAACATAACTGTGATGATAATTTTCGTTTTCACAGATTTAAACATGTAAATATAACACCTTCTCTTTCATTACTTTAAAACATAATCACTTTAACAATTATCGGTAATAGGAATTATTTATTTAGGTATTAAATAATAAACTAATTATTTAGAATAGAAAAAATATAATATTTCAGCACACAAAAGTATCAATCAATCTAACAAAGACAAAATACTCAACTATTATTATTTGTCGATATATCAAGGATTAGGATTAGTCGACACGTATCACAAAATCGTAATTTCTACCCCCATAAATTCTATATTTCGATATTCTATAATGAACCTTTTTACAGATTTACTTTTTAAATCATATGATTATTTTCCTTTTATATAGTTTCCCTTCACGAAATAAGCATGAAAGCCTACTAACTATGCATACGAATAAATAAATAGAATAAATGTAGACTTCATATCAATAAATACTTCTTCAAATATAGCAACATACTCTATTCTTTACGTTTACTCTATTTAGACTTTCATAGTTTTAGAAGATGAGGAGGGAATGTTTTGGCGAAATTTAGAAAAGCGATGCTATTGATAATGATTTTAATGTTGTCATTTAGCTCAGCAGCATTTGGTATGCAAAGCGCCGGTCTAAGTATAGACAAGCCACCTATTGAGGTATCCAAACCAAATACGACGATTCCGGAAACGCTTGAAAATCCAGAAAACCCGGAAGAAAAGGTCCGAATTATTGTTGAGCTTGAAGGTGCACCTACAATTGAACAAGCAACTGAGAAAGGTGTACTTTACAAAGATTTACGAGTTTCAGAGCGTAAAATGCTAGAAAGTAAGATTACAACTGAACAAGCTAATGTTCAAAATTCAGTTGAATCAGTTGCTCCTTCTATTGAAATTTTAGAAAACTTTACAACTGTATTTAATGGGTTTTCAGCAGAGGTTGAGGCTAAATATGTTGAAAAAATTGCCGCTACTAACGGGGTAAAGGCAGTTTATGAATCGACAGAGTACGAAAGACCCACTGAAAAACCAGAAATGATCCATTCTAAGGAACTTGTTCAAGCACAACGAGCATGGAATGAATATGGGTTCCGTGGAGAAGGAATGGTTGTCGGGGTAATCGATTCAGGGATTGATCCGAGCCATAAAGATATGGTGTTAACAGATAATTCTACTGCTGAAATTACAAAGGAAGAAGTTGACGGGCTATTAGCAAACGGCTCTATCAAAAATGGTGGGTACTATACTGCAAAAGTCCCGTTCGGCTATAACTATATGGATGGCAATAATCAAATATTAGATTTAGGTCCTGATGCGACAATGCACGGGATGCATGTCGGTGGTACTGTTGCAGCAAATGGATCCGAGGAAGATGGCGGTATTAAAGGCGTAGCCCCAGAAGCGCAAATTTTAGCGTTAAAGGTATTCGGTAACGACCCCGGCTTCCCTTCTACTTACGGCGATATTTATATTAAAGCGATAGATGACTCTATTAAACTTGGCGTTGATGTAATTAATATGTCACTAGGTGCAACTGCAGGCTTTGTGGATGACAATAACCCAGAACAGCAAGCCGTACAACGAGCGACAGAAAACGGTATACTTGTAGCGATTTCTGCTGGAAACTCCGCATTTTATGGCAATGGCTATTTTTATCCTTACGCTGAAAATCAGGATTACGGTTTAACAGGTTCACCAAGTGTATCGCATCATTCTTTAGGCGTTGCTTCTTTTGAAAATAAGACAATTACAGCATATAGCTTCTCGTATCAAATCGATGGTACAGACGCGGGAGATGCACTTTATTTATTAGCGAATGATCAAGATCCAATCAAAACTTACACTGGACCAATGGAGCTTGTTGATGCTGGGCTAGGTGGTGCTGATGATTTTGCAGGAAAAGATGTTAATGGAAAAATTGCATTGGTTAAACGCGGCACATACACTTTCGTAGATAAAGCACTTAACGCCCAAGCCGCTGGCGCAGCTGGGATTATTATTTATAACAATGCCGCTGGTACAATAAATATGGCTTCAGATCCTGCGATAAAAATTCCATATATGTTTGCCCTTCAAACAAATGGCGAGGCATTAAAGACAGCCTTAACGAATGGAAGCACTGTCACAGTATCATTCGAAGGAAACTTTGTAGAAACACCCAATGCAAATGCTGGCAAAATGAGTGATTTCTCATCTTGGGGTCCTACTCCAAACCTAGACTTTAAACCAGAAATTACAGCACCAGGTGGTAATATTTTCTCGACTTTAAACGATAATCAATACGGCTTAATGAGTGGTACTTCAATGGCAGCTCCGCATGTTGCAGGTGGTACAACACTAGTGCTAGAACGTATTGATCAAGAATTTAATTTATCAGGCTCTGATCGTGTTCAACTAGCGAAAAATCTATTAATGAATACGTCTGCGCCAGTGGAATTAGCCCCTGGTGAATACGTTTCCCCTCGCCGTCAAGGTTCGGGCTTAATGCAATTGGCCAATGCACTTTCAACAGATGTTGTTGTAACAAACGAAAATACAAATGAGCCCAAAGTAGCCTTAAAAGAAATTAAAAACAATACGTTCACTTTTACGTTAAATGCGAAAAACTATTCAGATGAAGAAAAAACTTTCAACGTTCATACACAAATTCAAATGGATGCTCCTGTAAACGCTGGCGATGGACTATTTGTGAACCTACCTAATACGTATGGTCAAATCGTATTAACTGATGAAGATATTGACGTAACAGCACCAGAAACTGTTACAATTCCTGCAAATGGAACTGCACCTATCACAGTTTCGGTTGACACTACGGACATAGCTAGCTTCTTTAGTTCGATTTATACAAATGGCTTCTTCGTGGACGGATTTGTCACATTAACAGATCCAAATGAAGAAGTTACTGGTAATGTACCGTTAACTGTTCCTTTCTTTGGATTTAATGGTGAGTGGGATGATGCACCAATTTTCGACTACTTTGCATGGGATAGTAAAACGTTTTGGGGCTATACTGCACTAGCCGATGAGCAAGGCAGCTTTATTACAGGTGGCGGCAATTTCGATTCTGCTCGCTTTGGCTTCTCTCCAAACGGGGATGGCGTTCGTGATAAGGCGATTCCTGTCTTCTCTCTATTCCGAAATGCAAAGGAATTTAAAGTACAGGTTCTTGATAAAGACGGTAAAGTGTTACGTACACTTCGTACAGCGAACGAATTACGTAAGCATTATACAAATACAACGGCAAACCCTTATACGTATAATTTAAATTACGGCTGGGATGGGAAAATCAATAATAAGCTGGCAGCTGATGGGGATTATGTACTTCAGGTAAGCGGTGTAATTGATTACGAGGGTGCTGAATGGCAGACTCTTCAATATCCAGTAAAAGTTGATACAAAGGCGCCAAGTGCAGATGTCGGATTTGATGTAGCCACAAATGTAGTATCTATTGCTGATTTTACAGACTCTACAGGTGGGACAGGCGTAGAATATTGGCAAGTATTTGTCAATGGTAAGGCGATTTCAGACAAACTAACGGTTCAAACAGCTTCATATATTATTACTGCACCATTAACACCGAAAGACGAGATTACAGTGCAGGTAGTCGATGCTGCACGTAACATAGCCGAGTATCCGTTCAACGTTACTGGTACACCTGAAAAGAATCATCCAGTAATCTATATTGATAGTCCGGAATTCTTTGACGGCTTTAATACTAGTCTAGTAGACGTAGTTGGACGTGTAGAAGACGAATCGAAAATCACTTCTGTTACAGTAAATGAGCAAGAGGCTACATTCGACGGCTTGAACTTCTCTCACACATTAACTCTAAAAGATGGCGTTCAAGATATCCGCGTAAAAGCAATAGATGAATTCAAAAATGAAATGCAAATTGCTCGTAAAGTAATTGTCGATACAACCGCTCCAACTCTGTCGATTAAAAATAATTATGTGAAAAATACAAAAGAGCAAACAGCAACGGTTAATATTACAGTTAAGGATAACTTTGATGAGGTTCGTGTTACAGTAAATGGAGATGAAAGATTCTACAAAGAGCTTTCAGAGCCATATGCAATGAAGGGCTATACAAAGGATCTTGCATTAGAGCTTGCCCTTGTAGATGGAGATAATGAATTTACGATCGAAGTGGAAGATATTGTTGGCAATAAAACAACAAAAACAATTACGATTAAAAAGACAGCTTCAAATAATGGTAAGCCTGACAAACCAGGAAATGGGAATGGAAACAAACCTGGGCATGGAAACGGCAACGGCAAGAAGCCAGTTAAGCCATAAGTAAGCTATGAAAATACAATAGCAGGTGGAGAAAAACTCATTTTCTCCACCTGCTTTTTTGCGTCAAGCAAACACTTATCAATTTTGTAAATTCCCTGCTTTACGTAAAAGAAGCCCGGCTAGTGCCGGGCCTCTTTCCGTTGTGCTCCTGCGGTTGAGATTGTTTCACAACCTCAAGCCTCGTCGCATGGAAAACTTAAAGCTCTCCAGCTTTAAGTTTTCCAGTGTGGCTGTCACTTTGCTTTCGCCACAGCTCTACCTATATAAGTAGCATTTCATTCACTTTAAAATAAATTCAATTATTTTTGTAAATTCCCTGCTTTAAGGTCCGCGTGCCACTCCTTCAAGAATGGGATTTGGTCTGCTTGGATAGTGCCTGATTCGTTTGCTGCTTCTACTAAGTAGTCGAAGTTTGTTAGAGATACGTATTTTACGCCGATTTCGTCGAATGCTTTTTCAGCTTTTGGTAAGTTGTATGTATATACACAAACTACCCCAACTACCTCACAGCCAGCTGCGCGTAATGCTTCTACTGCTGTAATAGCAGAGCCGCCTGTTGATACGATATCTTCAACGACTACCACTTTTTGTCCAGCTGCATATTTACCTTCGATTTGATTGCCACGACCGTGCTCTTTTGCTTTTGAGCGCACATATACCATTGGTAGCTCTAAAATATCAGAAACCCATGCTGCATGCGGGATACCTGCTGTAGCTGTACCTGCAACTATTTCAGTCTCTGGGAAAAATTCTTTAATATTTTGCGCTAAACCGTTCGCAAGTTGTTTACGAATAACAGGATCTGAAATTGTTAAACGTGTATCACAGTAAATAGGTGATTTAATACCTGAAGCCCAAGTAAATAATTCTGTTGGGTTTAATTCTACTGCACCTACTTTTAGCATAGCGTGTGCGATTTCGTTTTGTAATGTCATATTATTTTTTCCTCCCATAATTCACAAACATTTTTATAAGCTGCTACTGGATTAGCTGCACCTGTAATTGCTCTACCGACAACAATTAGTGACGATCCATCCTGGCGCGCTCCGTCTGGTGTTGCAATGCGTTTTTGATCATGTGCTTCGCCACCAGCCATGCGAATACCAGGCGTTACACGAAGAAAATCCTCGCCACAAACCTCTGCAATTGCACGAGCCTCATGTACAGAACAAACAACACCATTTAAACCGGCAGCTTTCGTTAACTGTGCATAATGAAGTACAGATTCATTTAAAGATAGGGCAATCTTTTGCTCATTTTGCATTTGCTCTTCCGTTGTCGATGTTAATTGTGTTACTGCAATTAATGCGGCTCTATTTTTACCAACAGGCGTACCTGCTTCAAGACCTTCAAGCGCACCTTCCATCATATTCTTGCCACCTGCTGCATGAACATTAACTAAATCTACACCTAATCGTGCTAAACCCTTCATTGCAGACTTTACCGTATTCGGAATATCATGAAGCTTTAAATCTAAGAAAATATCATGGCCCTGTTCTTTTACTTTACGTACAATATCTGGACCTTCCTGCATATAAAGCTCCATCCCAATTTTCACGAAAAGCTGCTCGTTAAATTGGTTTAAAAAGTTAAACACTTCTTTCTCCCCTGGAAAGTCTAGTGCAATAATAGGTTTGTTGTTCATATTAACGGTGACTCCTTCCAATTATTTCTGTAATATGCTTTACACCTAGCTCTTCTAACTTCGCTGGTAAATCATCAATAATCGTCGGACATACAAAGTGATCGACAAAGTTTGCTGTACCGACTGCAACTGCAGATGCACCTGCCGACATAAAATCGATAACGTCCTGAGCATTCGTTATGCCTCCCATACCAATTATCGGAATATTGACAGCTTTGTATACTTCATATACCATACGGATAGCTACTGGCTTCACTGCTGGACCAGAAAGACCTCCTGTACCATTAGCAATTACAGGCTTTCCTGTTTTTTCATGAAGGCGCATACCAATTAATGTATTAATCATTGTAATACCGTCTGCCCCGCCTGCTTCAACCGCTTTTGCAATGTCCACGATATTCGTTACATTCGGAGATAATTTTACGTATACTGGTACGCTAGATACAGCCTTAACCGCTTCCACTAATTCACGAGCAGTTTCTGGATCCGTTCCGAACTGAATACCACCACATTTTACGTTTGGACATGAAATATTTAATTCTAATGCATGAACGTTCGGTGCTTTTGAAATTCTCTCGGCCACTTCTACATAATCCGCAACTTCTGTACCAGCAACATTCGCAATAATCGGTACATCGTAGTCCTCTAAGAAAGGAAGCTCCTCTGACATTACTTTATCAATCCCTGGATTTTGTAAGCCGATTGCATTTAACATCCCGGCTGCAGTTTCTGCTACTCGAGGTGTCGGGTTACCACGGCGTGTTTCTACCGTAGTAGCCTTAATCATAATGGCACCTAGCTTTGATAAATCATATAGCTGTGCATATTCACGGCCGAAGCCAAAGCAGCCTGACGCTGGCATAATCGGATTTTTTAAATCTAATCCTGGTAATTTAACGTTAATTCGGCTCATAGTGCCACAACTCCTTTCGGGAATACTGGCCCATCTGAGCACACTTTGACATAATCTTTTTCAGTCGCATCCGTTGTGTTACATACACAAGCGAAGCAAGCCCCAATACCACAAGCCATACGCTCTTCAAATGATAAGTAGCCTGGCTTATTTGGGAATTGTGCTTCAAGTGCCTTTAACATCGGAAGCGGTCCACAAGAATAGAACACATCAAACTCCGGCTGCATTTCATCTAGTAAGTTTGTTACAAAGCCCTTCGTTCCTTTTGTTCCATCCGCTGTGACATAATGTGTATCACCTAAATGGCTAAACTGTTCCTCATAAAAACAAACATTTTCTGATTGGAAGCCTAATACATGAATCGTACGTACACCACGTGCATTTAATTGCTTTGATAATTCATATAGGGGTGGTACACCGATACCCCCTCCTACAAGAAGTGCTGTACCGCCTTTTTGTACTGCATCAACAGGGAAGCCGTTACCAATTGGACCTAAAATATCGATCGCATCGCCTACTTGCTTTAACGATAGAATTTCTGTTCCACGACCTTCTGCACGATAGATCATCGTAAATTCATTTGTTTCTTTATTGATATTTGCAATACTAATTGGACGTCGTAATAGCGGCTCAAACATATCAGCGACACGTACGTGCACGAACTGTCCAGGAGTCATTTCCTGGACAAGTTCGCCTTGTACTGTAAGCTCAAAAATGTTATGCGCGATTTTCGATTGCCCAACGACTGTCATTCGTTCTTGGCGAATCATATTAATGTACTACCTCCGCTTTTGGCATTTCCTCAGCTGTGAATGTCATTGACTCAATTACACGTAGCATCGCCTCTGCAGTATCTAAAGATGTTAAACATGGCACACCATTTTCTACAGACTCGCGACGAATACGGAAGCCATCACGTGCTGGTTGCTTGCCTTTTGTTAAAGTGTTTACTACAAGCTGTGCTTCACCATTTTGGATTACATCAATTAACGTTTTACCTTTAGCACCGATTTTCTCTACAACATCTGTACGTACGCCGTTCTCTTCAAATACTTTTGCAGTACCTTCTGTTGCCATAATACGGTAGCCTACTGTTGAGAAGCGTTTTGCTAAGCTAATCGCTTCTTCTTTATCTTTATCCGATACTGTGAATAGCACTGTACCGTGTGTTTTAATTTCCATACCTGCTGCTACTAAGCCTTTGTATAGTGCTTTTTCTAATGTAGAATCTTTCCCCATCACTTCACCTGTTGATTTCATTTCAGGTCCTAATGTAATGTCTACACGGCGTAATTTTGCGAATGAGAACACTGGCACTTTTACGAATACACCTTGCTGCTCTTTCGCTAAGCCTGTTGGGTAGCCTTGTTCTACGATAGACTGACCAAGAATGGCTTTTGTTGCAATATTCGCCATTGGAATATTTGTAATTTTTGATAGGAATGGTACTGTACGAGATGAACGTGGGTTAACCTCAATTACGAAAATTTCGCCTTGGCTCATTACATACTGAATGTTCATCAGACCTACGATACCTAAACCTTTTGCTAAACGTGTTGTGTAATCTACTAACGTTTCTTTTTGTGCTTCTGTTAATTTTTGTGGTGGGTATACCGAAATTGAGTCACCAGAGTGAACACCTGCACGCTCAATATGCTCCATAATACCTGGGATTAATACATTTTCACCATCACAGATTGCATCCACTTCGATTTCCTGACCTGTTAAGTAACGGTCAACTAGTACTGGGTGATCTGGAGAGGCTTCTACTGCATGCTCCATATAATGTGCTAATTCATCTAAGTTATAAACGATTTCCATTGCGCGACCACCAAGAACGTAAGATGGACGAACTAAGACTGGGAACCCTAATTTTTTACCAATTTCTAATGCTTCTTCCGTAGATGTTGCCGTTTCACCAGCAGGCTGTGGAATTCCTAGCTCTTGTAGTGCCGCTTCGAATTTATCACGGTTTTCTGCACGGTCGATATCCTCAAGTGATGTACCTAAAATTTTCACGCCATTTGCAGCAAGCTTATCTGCTAGATTGATGGCTGTTTGACCACCGAATTGTACAACAACACCAATTGGTTGCTCTAGGTCGATAATATGCATTACGTCCTCGATTGTTAATGGCTCAAAGTATAATTTATCTGAAATCGAGAAGTCAGTCGAAACTGTTTCAGGATTTGAGTTAATTATAATCGCTTCATAGCCTGCCTCTTGGATTGCCCATACAGAGTGAACAGTTGCATAGTCAAACTCTACCCCTTGACCGATACGAATCGGACCAGAGCCTAGTACAACCACTGATGGCTTGTCAGATTTAATCGATTCATTTTCTTCTTCATATGTGCCGTAGAAGTACGGTGTTTGAGATTCAAACTCAGCCGCACATGTATCAACCATTTTGTATACTGGGATAATGCCGTTGTCTTTACGGAATTCGTATACTGCTTCTGGCGTTGTTTCCCAAAGCTCTGCGATTTTACGATCTGCAAAGCCTAAACGTTTTGCTGTACGTAACACGTCTTTGTCGTTTTTATTTTCTGCAAGTGTCGCTTCCATATCGACAATTTTCTTTAATTTGTGTAAGAAGAATAAGTCGATTGCTGACCACTCGTGAATTTGCTCGATTGTTACACCGCGTCGTAATGCTTCACCGATGAAGAATAAACGCTCGTCACCCGCTTTACGAATACGTTTTTCAATCCAAGAATCTGTTAACTCTTCTGGGTGTTTCATTTCAATATGGTAGTGACCTGTTTCAAGTGAACGAACTGCTTTTAACATCGCTTCTTCGAACGTACGGCCAAGTGCCATTACCTCACCCGTTGCCTTCATTTGTGTACCTAGGTTACGTTTCGCTGATTCGAATTTATCGAATGGCCAGCGTGGAATTTTCGCTACGATATAGTCAAGTGCTGGCTCGAAGCAAGCAAAAGTAGAACCTGTTACAGGGTTTTTAATTTCATCTAGTGTTAAACCAACTGCGATTTTTGCCGCTAATTTTGCAATTGGGTAACCCGTTGCTTTTGAAGCAAGCGCTGATGAGCGTGATACACGTGGGTTTACCTCAATTACATAGTACTGGAAGCTGTATGGGTCAAGTGCTAATTGTACGTTACAGCCACCTTCAATTTTTAATGCACGGATAATATCAAGTGAGATATTACGTAGCATTTGGTTTTCACGGTCAGAAAGAGTTTGTGTTGGTGCAACTACGATTGAGTCACCTGTGTGAATACCTACTGGGTCGAAGTTTTCCATGTTACAAACTACGATTGCATTGTCTGCAGCATCACGCATTACTTCATATTCAATTTCCTTGTAGCCAGCGATTGATTTTTCAAGTAAACATTGCGTTACTGGTGAATATTTCAAACCTGATGTTACGATTTCTTCTAAGTCTTGGTCGTTATAACAGATACCGCCACCTGTTCCACCAAGTGTGAATGCTGGACGTACGATTACTGGGTAACCGATGCGTGCTACTAATGCTTTTGCTTCTTCCATGTTGTGGATGATGTCTGACTCAGGTACTGGAGCACCTAATTCGTACATTAAATTACGGAATAAATCACGGTCTTCCGCTTTATGAATCGCATCTAATTTTGTACCAAGGATTTCGATGCCTAGCTCGTCTAAAATACCTGATTCATCCAGTTCGATTGCCATGTTTAAGCCTGTTTGACCACCAAGTGTTGGTAGGATTGCATCTGGGCGTTCTTTGCGTAAAATACGTGATACGAATTCTAAGCTAATTGGCTCGATATAGACTTTGTCAGCGATTTCTGTATCTGTCATAATTGTCGCTGGGTTTGAGTTAATTAAGATTACGCGGTAGCCTTCCTCTTTTAATGAAAGACACGCTTGTGTACCTGCATAGTCAAACTCTGCTGCTTGACCGATAACGATTGGACCTGATCCGATTACTAAAATTGTGTTTATATCTGTACGTTTAGGCATGTTGTTTCTCCTTTGCTGCTTCATTTTCCATCATTTCAATAAACTCATCAAATAAGTGATTTGAATCTTCTGGACCTGGTGAAGCCTCTGGGTGATATTGAACCGTGAAGATTGGATATTTCTTATGACGAACCCCTTCACAAGTACCGTCGTTTAATGCGACATGAGTTAATTCTAAATCTGTATCTTTTAATGAATCGATATCAATTGCATAACCGTGGTTTTGAGATGTTAAATCTGTACGGCCAGTGCGTAAATCCTTTACTGGGTGGTTACCTCCGCGGTGACCGAACGGCAATTTAAATGATTTTGCCCCACATGCTAATGAGAAAATTTGGTGCCCTAAGCAAATACCGAACATTGGCACTTTTCCGATTAAGTTTTTAACCGTTTCGATACCTTCTGTTACGTCCATTGGGTTACCCGGGCCGTTTGAAAGCATAATGCCATCTGGTTGCCACGCTAAAATTTGCTGAGCTGATGTATTGTAAGGTGCTACGATTACATCACAGTCACGTTTATTTAATTCGCGTAGAATACCGTGCTTCATACCGAAATCAATTAGGACAACACGTTTGCCACGACCTGGTGATGGGTAAGCAGCTTTTGGCGATACTTCCTTCACATGATGTGTAATTAGAGGTGTTGCTTGTAATTGTGCTACGATTTCCTCTACATTTACCTCTGCATCCGCTTCAGTTAAAATTGCTCGAACCGCACCCTTTGCACGGATAATACGTGTTAATTTACGTGTATCAATCCCTTCAATACCTGGGATATCCTGTGATTTTAAGTAATCATTTAATGTCATATCACTACGCCAGTTTGATGGATGCTCAGCTAATTCACGTACAACGAATCCACGAATAGCCGGCTGAATAGATTCAAAATCGTCACGGTTAATACCGTAGTTACCGATTAATGGGTATGTTAATGTTACAATTTGACCGTAAAATGATGGATCAGATAATGTTTCTTGGTAGCCTGTCATCCCTGTTGTGAAGACAACTTCCCCTTGAGATGCTTTGTCACTACCGAATGCTGTACCAGAAAATACTGTACCATCTTCTAAAATTAATAAACGTTTTTTCATTATTGCGCCTCCTGATATACGATATTGCCTTCAAAAATTGTTACTACTGGCCAACCTTGAGCCTTCCAGCCATTGAATGGTGTGTTACGACCTTTTGACACAAATCCTTCTGCATCAACTGTCATTTCTTTTTCAAGATCGATAATTGTGAAATCTGCTGAAGCACCTACTTCAATTTTACCGTATGGTAGGTCGAAAATTTCTGCTGGCTTTGTACTCATCCATTGAACTAATTGCTCTAATGTCCATTTTCCTGTTTTTACGAATCTTGTATACAGTAATGGGAACGCTGTTTCAAAACCAACAATACCAAATGGTGCCCCTACCATACCGCAGCATTTTTCTTCCACCGTATGTGGAGCATGGTCTGTTGCAATACAGTCGATTGTGCCATCTAGTAGGGCTGCATGTAATGAATCCTTATCATCTGCAGCACGTAATGGTGGGTTCATTTTCCAGTTTGCATCATCTGAAGGGATATCCATTTCTTCTAGTAATAAATGGTGTGGACATACTTCAGCTGTTACACGAATCCCCGCTGCCTTTGCATCTCGTACTGCACGAACAGATTCTTTCGTCGATACGTGACAAACGTGATAGCGAGCACCTGCTGCTTCGGCTAATAATACGTCACGGGCAATTTGAACGGATTCACAAATGGAAGGAATACCTGGCAAACCTAGTTCTTTATTGCGCTTTCCTTCATGCATAACCCCTTCATAAATTAGCGAGTTATCTTCACAGTGCGCTACCACGATCGCATTAATTCGAGCTGCTTCCTTCATCTGTTCATACATTGTAGAGGCTAATTGAATGCCTACACCGTCATCAGAGAAAGCTACAGCACCGTGTTGCTTTAATTCTTCAACATTTGTACGTACTTCACCAGAAATATCCTTTGTTAACGAGCCATATGGTAATACGCGAACGACCGCACTTTCTTCAATTAATCCATTAATCAGTTTCATATTTTGGACTGAATCGGGTACAGGCTTTGTATTAGGCATTGCACAAATTGTTGTGAACCCGCCCTTTGCTGCTGAAGCTGTTCCAGTCGCAATTGTTTCCTTATGCTCAAAGCCAGGCTCACGTAGATGTACATGGACATCTACAAAACCAGGCGATAAGAAATTCCCGTTACCGTCAATCACCTCGGCGCCCGCTGGCATCTCTCCACCGATTGCTGATACTTTACCATTTTCAACTGTAATGGATGATAAGACTAATTCACCTTGTTCATTTAATAATTGTACATTTTGAATATAAGTAGTCATGTTATTGTCGTCCCTTCAAAATTGTTTCTAGAATTGCCATACGTGCATATACACCATTTCTTACTTGCTGGAAAATACGCGAACGCTCGCATTCAACTAATTCGTCTGAAATTTCTACATCACGGTTTATTGGAGCCGGATGCATAATAATGGCACCTGGCTTCATACGTTTTTCACGCTCTGGTGTTAACCCAAACTCATCGTGATAGCTTTCTTTGGAGAAATTTTTACTTACGGCATGTCGTTCATGTTGAATACGAAGCAGCATTACAACATCGCTATCTTCTAGTACATCATCCCATGAATGCACCGCTTCAAAATCGCCTGCCCATTCCTCCGGGCATAGGAAGCGGACATTTGCCCCCAACCTTGTCAGCGCTACTGCATTCGATTTTGCTACTCGACTATGTGAAATATCACCTACAATGGTAATATTCAAGCCTTCAAAATTGCCAAATTCTTTTTTTATTGTGTAAAGATCAAGTAAACTTTGCGAAGGATGCTGTCCAGCTCCATCCCCTGCATTAATAACAGCACAATCAATACCATGGAGTAACTCGTTGTAGTATTCATCTTCTTTTGCACGGATGACAACAGCATCGATACCAATCATTTCAAGTGTTTTAACAGTGTCATACATCGTTTCACCTTTTAATGCACTTGAAAATCCTGCATCAAACGGAATGACCGTACACCCAACACGACGCTCAGCCATTTCAAAGCTTGTTTTAGTTCGAGTACTTGGCTCAAAGAATAGATTTGCTACATTATAAGGACGATCTAGTTGTGGTTGTTCACCATTTTCAAACGCCTGTGCTCGGTCTAAAATGTGCAAAATTTCTTCATTTGTTAAGTGTTCCATTGATAATAAATTTTTCATATCACTCGCGCCTCCGATTTGATTCGCTACTTATCTTTAAGTATAAATCTATTTCAACCTTACTCATTTGACAGATTGATGACATATTCATAAAAAAAGCCTCACTATACTGAATAGTGAGGCTTTTAAGGGTGCGACAAGCTAAAGCATCATAAAACTATGTGCTAAGAGCCTATCTTTCCCCTTACTGCCTCTCTGGACAATCTTTAAAAGGTACTCTATTATTCATTTTCGTAAATATCGCCAACATTTTTATCGCGACCTGGTAGAATCAGGTTTAAAAGCACACCGATTATCGCAGCTAATGCCATACCCTCGATTTTGAACGCCTCGGTGAACTCGAATGCTGCGCCGCCAATTCCGATGACTAAAATAACAGAAGAAATAACTAAGTTACGATTGTTACCAAAATCAATATTGTTTTCTACTAACATTCGAAGACCACTTGAAGCAATGATCCCGAATAGTAGAATGGAAATTCCACCAAGTACAGCTGTAGGAATCGTTTGGATAAGTGCCATTGCTTTTCCTACGAACGAGAAGATAATCGCGATCACTGCAGCACCCATAATAACGTAAACGGAATACACACGTGTGATGGCTAAGACACCTATGTTCTCACCGTATGTTGTCTTTGGAGGACCACCGATAAAGGCACTAATAAATGTCCCTAAACCGTCTGCAAAAATTGAACGATGTAAGCCTGGGTCTTTAATATAGTTACGACCAACTACTTTTCCTAACACTAATTGGTGACCGATATGTTCGGAAATCGTTACTAGTACGATTGGTACCATTGCTAGTAAAATTGTTGAAGTAATTTTGAATTCATAATCAATACCTGGAATCAGGAACTCCGGCATTGCAAACCAAGATGCTTCCTTTATTGCTGTGAAATCTACTATTCCAATGAAGCATGAGTAAGTGTAACCGATGATTAATCCAAGTAGGATTGGCATCGCACTTAAAATATTTTTAAAATACACTGTGAAAATAATGGCCGAGAACAAAGTCACTAGTGCTGCCGAAAAATGCTTGAAGCTATATTCACTTACAGTAATCGTTTGTTGTGTTGCTTCATCAAACTTTTCTACAGGTATATTCATCGCCATATCAACAGCCGTTCCTGCTAACCCTAGACCGATAACCATAATAACCGGTGCTACTACAATTGGTGGTAGTAGCTTCATTAACCATCTATAGCCTGTTTTCCAAATTATTAATGAGACAATCCCGTATGTTACCCCGACTGCCATTGCACCGATCATGGCATTCCCGGGGTTGACACTCATGTTATCACCGTCTAAACCGCCCGCCGCTACTAATATTGGCGCAATAAATGCAAAGGATGATCCAAGATACGCTGGCACTTTAAATTGAGTAATTAATAAAAATACGATTGTTGCAATCCCACTTGTTAATAGGGCGATTGCTGGACTTAAACCAACTAGCTTCGGCACTAATATAGTTGCACCAAACATGGCAAACATATGCTGGAAGCTTAGTGTAACGAGCTGTAAACTAGAAGGCTTGTCATTTATATCTAATACTGCTTTTGACATTGTCAATTTCCTCACTATTCTTCCTAATCTTCTTTATGGATTGTTACTAAATCCTTGCCATCTACTTCTTCTAAATTCACAACGATTCTTTCATGTCCTGATGTTGGGATGTTTTTCCCAACATAATCTGCTCGAATTGGCAGCTCTCTGTGGCCTCGATCAATTAAGACTGCAAGTTGAATCTGTGAAGGTCTTCCTAGGTCCATTACCGCATCTAATGCAGCACGGACTGTACGTCCTGTGTAAAGTACATCGTCTACTAAAACGATTTTTTGGTTGTCTACTTGATCATCGATATCCACCTGCTGTACTTGTGCTTCATCATTGACTTGCTTGGTTGATAAATCATCTCGGTAAAGCGTAATATCAAGCTCACCTGTCCGAATCGGTTTCCCTTCGATTTGTTCGATTCTTTCTGCTAAGCGCCTAGCTAAATATGCCCCTCGCGTTTTGATGCCTACTAAAATACACTCATCTATCCCTTTATTACGTTCAATTATTTCGTGAGCAATTCGTGTTAATGCACGATTCATTGAAGGTCCATCTAATAGCTCTGTACTGTTCATAATATTTTGCCTCCTTCCTTCTATGTTTCCACCTTTTCTAAATAAAAAACCTCCCAAGCGATTGCCTAGGAGGTTGTCAAATACATGTTTAAATAACGCGACCGAAAATATTGCATCACAAAATTTTCTACGCTTCACAAGTACCTTCTCAGCCTCTCTGGACTGCCATTAAAGGTGAATATTCATTTTTCATAGCGTTAACTGATTCGCTCTCGTCGAATCTTTTGTTTAACTTTAGTTAGTATAGTCTCCAAAACACGATAAGTCAAGGTACTATAAGAAAGTTGACCAATTAAGAATTATCTGTCTATAAAACCTTCACCATTTTTTTAGCTCTTTACCATAACTTAGGGATAAATTCCGATACGCCAGCGTGCTTCCCTAGGGAAGGCCGCTTAGCCGCTTCACTCGCCACGCTGGCTCCACTATTAATCATCAAACGCTTTATTTAAATTCTCATCAACATGTAATTGACAATTAGCAAAATATTTTATCCTGAATTATTTTTAGCACACGTAACGTAGAGCGGCGACTCCTGCGGGAATAGCGTGAGCTGAGGGCCCCGCAGGAGTGAGGTACGAACGACGAGGAGACTGAAGCCATGCCCGCGAAAAGCGTCCGCTCGGAGTGTAGTGTGCAGTATATATAGCAACCTAGACTTTTAGGGATGAACCAACTTTAGCGTAGGGATGCTAGTAATTGGTTAAAATCCTCCGGTAGAGGGACTTCAAATTCTAAATACTCGCCTGTTACTGGATGATCAAAACCTAGAACTCCTGCATGAAGTGCTTGTCCACCAAAATCAATTGTTTTCTTCGGTCCATATTTCGGATCTCCTACTAATGGGAAGCCAATATAATTCATGTGCACACGAATTTGATGTGTACGACCTGTTTCTAGTCGACACTCAACTAATGTGTAGTCACCAAAACGCTCTAGTACTTGGAAATGTGTTACTGCATGCTTTCCACCATCAACAATCGCCTGTTTTTGACGATCCTTAGTATCTCGACCAATCGGTGCATCAATCGTCCCTTTATCATGGGCAATATGACCATGAACAAGTGCTGTATATTTGCGTGTTACTGTTTTCGCCACAAGCTGGTTCACTAGTGATTCGTGGGCTTTATCGTTTTTGGCAACCATCAATAAGCCGGATGTATCCTTATCAATACGATGAACGATACCTGGACGCATGATTCCGTTAATACCAGATAGGTCCTTACAATGGAACATCAACCCGTTCACAAGTGTGCCTGTTACATGACCAGGTGCAGGGTGTACGACCATGCCTTTTGGTTTATTTACGACTAATACGTCGGCATCTTCGTAAACAATTTCTAAACCTAAATCCTCCGCTATTATTTCAAGCGGCTCTGCTTCTGGCACATTTATTTCAATAAGGTCGCCTATCTTTACTTTGTACTTTGCTTTTACAGCCTCACCGTTAACTTTTACGATTCCGTCCGTAACCCAATTCCCAATCTGTGTACGTGACCACTCATTTTGAATTGTCGATAACGCCTTATCAATGCGCTCTCCTGCTTGTGCTGCTTCGATTGTATATGTTACAACTGTCATTTTTTCACCTTTTTCTTTTCTGCTCGCTCTTCCATTAAAATCGTAATTAGTAGCATAATAACAGCAATTGTTAACGCCGCATCTGCAATATTAAAGATTGGGAAGTGATAATTAATAACCGGGATCAGTACATCGACAAAATCGACAACCTCTCCTAAAAATAATCGGTCAATAAAGTTCCCAATTGCACCACCTAACAGTAGCATTAAACTAATTTGGAAAAATGGCTTTCCTTTTGCTTCTTTATGATAAAAATAAATAATCGCAATTATGACACCTATAGTGACAATTATAAATAGCCACATTTGCCCTTCTAGCATACCCCAAGCAGCTCCGCGATTACGATGGGATAATAATCCAAACCACGGATCCCAAATCGAAATCCGCTCATTTAGTTCCATATTGTTAACAACCATCCATTTTGTTGCTTGGTCTAATATAATAACCAAAATTGCTATTCCATAATACTTATACAAAAGTGACGCCTCCGTTTACCCGATATCTTGTCTATTCTAACATAAACCGCTCATATCGAATATTGTTAACATCCACAAAATGAAAAAACTAGGGAGAATGGACTCCCTAGCAAATATTATTAAACGTAATATTTTTCAACAACTTCCCCGCAGCGAGTACATAGTGTAGGATGCGCTTCATTTGCACCTACTGTTTCAGAAATTGTCCAGCAGCGGTCACATTTTTCTCCGTCTGCTTTTTCAACAACGATTGAAGTTTTATCTAATACAAGCGCATTAGCTGGAGCTTCGCCTTTTGCGCCAGCAACAGTAAACTGTGATACGATCGAAAGCTGTGCAAAATTAAGGTTTGAATCATCTAATAATGCAACTACTTCATTATCACCATACACTGAAAGTTTGGCTTCTAGTGATTTACCAATTACTTTTGCATTTCGGGCTTCTTCTAGTGCTTTTAGTACTTCATCACGAACCTCAATTATTTTTTCCCACTTCGTACGAAGCGCTTCGAAGTTTGGCTGCTCATCTACCTCCGGGAAATCTGTTAATTGAACAGACAATTCCTCTGCACCTAAGTACGACCACATTTCATCTGTAGTATGAGGTAAAATTGGTGTTAATACTTTTAACAGTGTCATTAACGTATCATACATCACGGTTTGCATTGCACGACGGGCTTGATTATCCTTACCTTCGATATACACAACATCCTTTGCGATATCTAAGTAGAATGAAGATAGTTCTACGGCTACAAAGTTATTAATTAATGTATATACAGTTGAGAACTCATAGCGGTCATAAGCAGCACGTACAGCTTTTAAAACATCCTGAAGGCGCATGTACATATACTGATCCATTTCACGTAAATCGTTATAGGCTACACGGTCCGTTTTTGCATTGAAGTCTGAAACGTTTCCATGTAAGAAACGAAGCGTGTTACGGATTTTACGGTACGCCTCTGAAACTTGCTTTAACATATCCATCGAAATGCGTACGTCGCCTGTGTAGTCAACAGAAGCTACCCATAGACGTAAAATATCTGCCCCGTATTGATCCATTACTTTTTGAGGGATAATTACATTCCCTAGTGACTTAGACATTTTACGACCTTCACCATCAAGTACAAAACCGTGTGTTAATAAGCCTTTATATGGTGCATAACCATTAATTGCAACGGAAGTAATTAATGATGAGTTAAACCAGCCACGGTGTTGGTCAGAGCCTTCTAAATACAGGTCAGCTGGATATTTCATACCGCGCTCTACAAGTACACCTTGGTGTGATGAACCCGAGTCGAACCAAACGTCCATAATATCGTTTTCTTTCGTAAATTCACCGTTCGGACTACCAGGATGAGAGAAGCCTTCAGGCAATAATTCCTTCGCCTCTTTTTGGAACCAAATATTTGAACCATGCTCACGGAATAGTTTTGAAATATGTGCAATCGTCTCCGGTGTAATAATATGTTCACCGTTTTCAGCATAGAAAATCGGAATTGGAACACCCCATGCACGTTGACGAGAAATTACCCAATCTCCACGATCACGAATCATATTGTACAGACGAGTTTCACCCCATGCTGGTGTAAATTCTGTTGCACGAACCGCTTCTAGTAATTCGTCACGGAACATCGCTACTGATGCAAACCATTGTGGCGTTGCACGGTAAATTACTGGTTTTTTCGTACGCCAGTCATGTGGATATGAGTGCGTGAAGAAGTTTAATTTTTCAAGTGCGTCTACTTCTTTTAATTTCTCAGTCACCATTTTGTTGGCTTCATTGTAGAAAATACCTTCAAAGCCAGGTGCTTCGTCTGTATAGCAGCCACGATTATCTACAGGCGATAACACTGGTAAGCCATAAGCCTTTCCAATATTAAAGTCATCTTCCCCGTGTCCTGGAGCAGTATGAACACATCCTGTACCTGCCTCAGCTGTAACGTGCTCACCAACCATTACTAGTGAATCACGGTCATAGAATGGGTGCTGTGCCACAATACGATCTAGTGCTTCACCCTTTACTTCCTGAATTACTTCATAGTCTTCCCACTCAAGTGTTGTTGCTACAGTCTCCAGAAGCTCTTTTGCAATAATGAATTTTTTAGCACCTACTGCTACAACTACATAAGTAAACTCTGGATTTACTGAAATTCCTAAGTTTGCTGGTAGAGTCCAAGGAGTTGTTGTCCAGATGACGAATTTTGCATCGGCTGGCACGACACCTTTTGTATCTTTAATTGGGAATGATACATAGATGGATGCAGATTTTACATCCTTATATTCAATTTCAGCTTCTGCTAATGCAGATTCAGAAGAAGGTGACCAATAAACTGGCTTTAACCCTTTGTAAATATAGCCCTTCTCCGCCATTTTTCCGAACACTTCAATTTGACGAGCTTCAAATTCTGGTTTTAATGTAATGTAAGGATTTTCCCAATCACCACGAACACCTAAACGACGGAACTGGTTACGTTGGTTGTCGATCTGCTCATACGCATATTCTTCACAAAGCTTACGGAATTCCGCTACGGACATCTCTTTACGTTTTACACCTTTATTTGTTAGTGCTTGCTCGATTGGTAAACCGTGTGTATCCCAGCCTGGAATATATGGAACATGGAAACCTGTCATTGATTTATGGCGATTAATCATGTCTTTAATTACTTTATTCAGTGCATGCCCAATATGGATATCTCCGTTAGCGTACGGAGGGCCATCATGTAATACGAAATGTGGACGGTCTGCTGTACGTTCATTTACTAATTTATTAATGTCCATCTCATTCCATTTTTCTTGCATCTTCGGTTCGTTTGCCGGTAAATTTCCGCGCATCGGGAAATCAGTTTTCGGCATTAATAACGTATCTTTATACTCTACCATTGTAATAATCCTCCTCTAATTATCGTTTAATACAAACAAAAAAGCTTCTTCGCCCCGAACAAGGGACGAGAAGCTTATTACTCGTGGTACCACCCTAATTTGCAAAAAGCATTTACGCTTTTTACCTCTTAGACGCTATAACGTTGCGTGACACGAAATTACTTACTTTTTTCAGTAATTTTGCTCAGGAGTGATATTCTGTCATAATTGTTTCGTTCGAGCTTTCACCATCCTCGAATCGCTAGTCAGCAATTAAAACATACTGTCTCCATCTTAGCCTTATGAGTATAAACGATTTTCTTGTGTATCAGTATATGAAACTGTTGATAAGTCGTCAAGCACAAATGACTAAATCGAGCTTAAGTTCTCATCTTCTGGCTCAAGCTGAAGTCGATTTTGTTCTTGGATATCTGTTAGGCCAACCTCATATTGAAGGAGTTGGTCCCAATCGTCTGTATTCAATAAATCTAATTGTGCCTCGACTAACATTTTGAAGCGATTACGGAAAACCTTTGATTGCTTTTTCAGCTCATCGATCTCAATTGTAATCTTACGAGCCTTCGTTAATGCTTCATTAATAATACGGTCTGCATTTTTTTCGGCTTCCTTCACAATCAATTTCGCTTCCTTTTGAGAGTTACGACGCACTTCCTCTGCTGCCTCTTGTGCAACAACGATTGACTTTTGTAGAGTTTCCTCTAACGTATTGTAGTGGTTCATTTGCTCAGTCATCGTTTTTATTTTATCTTCAAGCTCTTTTTTCTCACGAAGAATAATTTCGTAATCTTTAATGATTTGATCTAAAAATTCATTTACCTCGTCCTCCGCATAACCACGGAATCCACGTGTAAACTCCTTATTATGTATATCAAGAGGGGATAATGGCATATTGTTCAGCTCTCCTTTTTCACAGTACTAAATTACTTTCATTATACTTTGTCTCTCAGTAATTGACACTAGTTATTATCAAATATACGCATTTGATTACATTTTTTGCTCCAAATGTCCTATTTGTAGGCGGATTTTATCCTTTTTTGTACGCCCTTCAGTCATGATCACCTTCAAGCGTCCAAAACCTCTAACAGAAATAATATCCCCCTCCTGTAACTCAAAGGCTACCCCTTCTCGAATGGTCCAGTTTACCTTCACTCGTCCGGCAGTAATTAAGCTTTGAGATTTTTGCCGTGAGATATTTAACACCGTTGAGAGTACAACGTCAAGTCGCATAGAGGATACTGTACATGATTTTTCTAACCACTGATCCTCGCTTTGAATAAGCGGTGCATTGCCCACTTCCTCAATATGCACCTTCACTTTTCCAATGCTGATTAAATTTGCCCGTACATAATCTGCTACTTCTGCCTCAACGGCAAACTGTATAACATTTTCCGCTACACGTATATCTCCATATTTACTACGATCCATGCCCAATGAAAGTAAAGCACCTAGGACATCGGGATGCCTCAGTTGAACAAATTTTGACGGGTATTGCAGCGAAAAAACCGTTACTTGAAATTCATCCTGCTCAGGTTCAAAATAGGAAGGTGCAATCAATGCACGTTTTCTCTCAGGATTATTAAATATACCCTCTGTACTAACATGTAAACCTTCTGATTGACCGATAACGGATGCAACGATAAAACGCTGACGTGGATCAAGAAAATCGGTTAGCTTTGGCGCATACCTATCTTCAACCTCCCGTTGCCAGCCAACAACTTGCTCGATAAATGGTTGCTCATCTTTTCTAAAGTGCTGAATCAAATGTTCCATCAGGATGCCTCACATTCACATTAAACAAAACCCCCTACAATAAACGAATCAATAGCGCCGTTATCGTACGGGGAAAAGGTTAAAAAATCATATAGCTTAATACTTTTAGTAAACCAACTTCGATAAATTGTAAAACAAATAAACCAACAATAGGTGAAATATCAATCATGCCAATCGGTGGTATAAATTTACGGAAGAAGCCTAAATATGGCTCACAAACTGTTGCTAAAAATCGTCCGACAGCTGAACCTTGTGCAGCTGGAATCCAAGATAGCAAAATATAACCAAATAGCATAATCTTATAAATCAAAAATACTTGGGAAATAACATAAAAAATCATCTTGTAACCTCACTAGCTTTTAAATTTCATCAAATAAGTAGTCTGATATTTCCCCAGAAACTTCTACATTTTCCGGTGTGCAAAGGAAAATATCAGTACCTACACGTTGAATATCGCCACCTAAAGCATATACCGTTCCGCTTAAAAAGTCGATAATTCGTACTCCTTGATCGCGTTCGATACGCTGTAAATTGACGATTGTTGCACGTCTATTTTTAAGATTTTCAGCAATATCCTGTGCTTCGGCATAAACCCGTGGCTCTACTAAAACAACCTTTGAATTTTTATTTGTAGCTGCTGTATGCAAACTCACTACATTATTTTGCACAGTACCCTCATTTTTCTGCTGTATTTTCCGCTCTTTTTTCACGCGATTATTAACAACAGGCATTTCTTGTTGTGTAGGCTGCTGCTTAGCAGGCTTCTCGTTTGATTGGGCAGGTGCTACTGTTTCTTCCTCTTCTTCTAAATAAAAGAAATTTTTAATGATATTTTTCATACTCATCCATAGTCCCTTCCTTTTTATCCAACAAGAGCCGTACCAATTCTTACGAAAGTAGCACCTTCTTCTACAGCAATTTCATAATCGTTTGACATACCCATAGAAAGCTCGGTACACGGTGCATACTGTAATTGTAAGCTTACAACTTCCTGCTGCAAATTTTTTAAATCTCGAAATACACGTCGTATCACATTTTCATCGTCTGTATTCGGAGCCATCGTCATTAAGCCAACAACTTCAATTTTTTTATAGTCCTTTAGTTGCTTAATAAAAGAAATCACTTCTTCTTTTGCTAATCCATGCTTGGACTGCTCACCTGATACATTCGCTTGAACAAAACATTTAACCACATGCTTAGCACGTTTTTCGATTTCCTGGGCTAAACTCAATCGATCAAGGGAATGTAAATAATGGATATGATTAATAACTTGTTTTACTTTTCGAGTCTGAAGTGAGCCTATATAATGCCACTGTGCTTGCTGCTCGTCGATAGACTCTAACTTTAACTGTAGACCTTCTGGGCGGTTTTCTCCTAAATGAATAAGCCCCGACTGGAGTGCTTCCTTAGTACGATCTACGGATACTTCCTTTGTAACAGCAATAATATTTACTAGCTGCTTTCCATCTGATTTTTGCTTCGCTCGTTCAATATGCGATTGAATCTGCTCTAAATTATCAACGATTTTCGCCACTTTTTTCCCAACTTTGCTACAATAGTTTCCCTTATTGTACCAAGCTAAGCTCGTTTTATCAATGAATAGCGGGACCTATCCCGAAATCTGTTTCACTAATATTACATCTTTTCCAACTATGAGAATATCACTAATTGCAACTTTTTTTGTAGGCTCTTCTCCTTGGATAATGTGGTAGAATTTCCTAGGTTGCGAGACAATAAAGTTAGTAATTTTTCCACTTTTCTCACAAACCTCTGCATCTACAATATAACCAATAAACTTTCCGCTGCTCGCTTCAATCATTTCCTTCTGCTGCGCAACTGAGAAGCGCATATGTTAACCTCCCTTTACTACAATAAAAGCGCACTATAAATGTGCGCTAAATAAAAGTATTAATCCACTTTATAATCTTTTTGCATAAGCTGTATTGCACTTTTTTCTAAACGCGATATTTGCGCCTGTGAAATCCCTAACGTCTTCGCTATTTCTGTTTGTGTTTCACCATAATAGAAACGTTTAGATACAATCAGCTGCTGCCTTTCATCAAGCTTCTGCATACTTTCCTTCACTGATACATAGGCTACCCACTGTTCTTCACTAACTTCACCCTTCAATTGATCCATCATATAAACAGGATCACCACCATCGGAATAAATCGGCTCTTGCAAGGATACTGGATCTTGTATAGCATCTAGTGCAAAAAGAACATCCTCCTGCTTCATCTCTATGAGTTCTGCAATTTGCGCTAACGTCGGTTCATATAAATGTTCTGCTAAAAAACGTTCCTTTGCTTGCATCGCCTTATACGCGATATCTCGTAATGAACGAGAAACACGCAGTGCATGATGATCACGAAGATGTCTACGAATTTCACCAATAATCATTGGCACTGCATAGGTAGAAAATCGAACATTATGTTTTAAATCAAAATGATCAATTGCTTTTAATAAACCTATACAGCCTACTTGAAACAAATCATCCGCTTGCTCGCCACGATAAGAAAAGCGACCGACTATACTTAATACTAGTCGTAAATTACACATAACAAGCTGTTCTCGAACAGGCTCTTCTCCTGCTTGTAATCGAATAAATAATTCCTTCATTTCTTCATGCTTTAAAATTGGTAGTGACGAAGTATCCACGCCACATAGCTCTACTTTCATACGGACCATCTCTTTTCCTCCGAACTTTTCTCTTTTGTTCAGTTTGTCCGTATACGAAAAGAGTATGCGCTAGAAATTACGCCAATTTCATCCAATCTAGGCGATCGGCTCGTTCAAATATTCACGTAAATCTAATATTATTTTTTTCTCAAGACGAGAAATATACGATTGCGAAATACCTAAATGATCCGCAACCTCCTTTTGCGTCATTTCTTCTTTACCATTTAATCCGAAGCGACATTCCATAATATATTTCT
Organism: Lysinibacillus sp. 54212; assembly: GCF_036662795.1. Classification (NCBI taxonomy): domain Bacteria; kingdom Bacillati; phylum Bacillota; class Bacilli; order Caryophanales; family Bacillaceae; genus Lysinibacillus; species Lysinibacillus sp. 54212. The sequence goes on along the minus strand of NZ_JBAFWZ010000007.1, from coordinate 91,806 downwards.
CACGTGGACTTAAACAATTAATCGCACGGAACATATGCTGACGCTGCAATTTACGCTCCACATCATTAGAAATAATATGCTCCTCGGTACCTAAAATATCCGATAAGAGTAATTCATTGCCGTCCGCATCAGAGTTTAGAGGCTCATCTAGTGACACTTCACTTTTCATGCGACTTGTTTTACGTAAGTGCATCAAAATTTCATTTTCAATACAACGAGATGCATACGTAGCTAACTTAATGTTTTTTTCAGTATTGAATGTCTCAATTGCTTTAATTAAACCGATAGAACCAATACTAATTAAATCCTCAATTGGTGTAGCTGTATTATCAAATCTTCTTGCTATATAAACAACTAGTCGTAAATTTCGTTCGATTAATGTATCACGGGCACAAAGGTCACCGTTCATGAATGCTTCAACAACAGATAATTCTTCTTCTCGTGTTAATGGTACTGGCAATGAGTCATGACCTCCTATATAATATGTTCCTTTGCGTGAAAATTTCCGCAAAATATTCTGAATAAAAGCAACGAGCTTTCGTAGCAATGATTGTCCCCCTTTATTTATGAAGTAGGAAGCATGGAAAAATGGAGAATAATATCGGCTTGCTGTGGAAACTTCGCATCATTTTGTGTAAATACAATGTAGTGCCCTTCAAATGTTTTATCGTTAAGTGTTACTGCATCACATCGAAACGCCAATACATACAAGGATTTTTGCTGTACAGTCGTGATCGAAACAAAACGTATAGTACGCAATACCTTTTTAGGAAACATCGAGATATTAAAGGGCTCCTCTTGCTTCCAGTCATTTAATGCGTCCAGGAGTGATGAGGGTAAATACTGACTTGTTGCCTTTAACGATAAAAAATGTACGGGCTGACGACTAATGGGCTCAATACATTCATTTCCTGTGTCAATAAATGCATCTAAGTTTAAACTACAATCGAGGATACGTATGTCACATTTTGTCTTAAACTTTTGTTGTAAGTTATCCTTCCATAGAGAGACCCACCGATTCTTAATTAAGAGTAGGCTCAAGCTAGCTATAACAACAATTATTAAAAAATAACTTCCCTTTAAATTCATTACAGCATATGTTTGAACAACATTTAGTAGACCACCTAATAGAAATGTCGCGCATAATAATACGAAGCCTTGCTTTAAAAAAAAGGCTCGCTTAAACTGAAAGGCAGTACCAATTAGAACAACGAAGCTTAGTATTAATGCTAGCTTGGAAGGATAAAAGCCGATCGCTATCACACTACTCACGAATGCACTTAGAAGCAATCTCCATTTCTTTCCGATTGCTTGTGTAACATCCTGTGTAAAGCGTAATAGCAAATAATTAAATAATGTACTAATAAGGACAAGCCATTCTCCTATCATGCTTAAACCCTCCTAGTTGTAGGTTATCACTGTAACCACGTGGAAAATGTCAAACGCTCGGGATGAAATGAAAAAATCAATTGACAAAATTATGAACTATATTAAAAAATTCGACAAAAAAACCCAAAAATCTCTGAACTCAAGACTACGACTTCACTCATTTTTGGTGTCGAAAGACAAAAAAATCTACAAGACTATGAATAATCTTGTAGATAGAATAGGCTATCAAGTTATTATCGATTACGACGATTACGTAAAAAAGTCGGAATATCTAAAGCTTCTTCTTGCTGATAGCTTTGTTGTGTTTGTTGTGATTGTCTCGGTTGCTCTTGAACAGGCTCTTGACGGATAGGTGCCTGTTGCTGAGTAGCAGCTGTTTGTCGCTGACCAAGCGTTGGACGAACTGGCTGCTGTTGTGGAACAAAATCATCAGAGAAACCTGTTGCAATGACAGTAACAATAATTTCATCATTTAAATTTTCATTAATAACGGAACCGAAAATCATATTTACTTCTTCATCAGAAGCTGAAGCTACAATATCTGCCGCCTCTTGCACCTCATAAAGACTTAAATTAATTCCGCCAGTAATGTTCATAATAACCCCTTTAGCTCCATCAATTGATGTTTCTAATAGCGGACTTGAGATTGCCTTTTTTGCGGCTTCCGTTGCACGATTTTCTCCAGTAGAAATACCGATTCCCATAAGCGCTGACCCTTTATCAGACATAATTGTTTTTACGTCAGCAAAGTCAAGGTTAATTAAACCTGGTGTTGCAATTAAATCGGAAATACCTTGGACACCTTGTCGCAGTACATTATCCGCTTCACGGAATGCCTCAAGCATTGGTGTAGACTTGTCCACGATTTGTAATAACTTATCGTTTGGAATGACAATTAATGTATCAACGGCTTCTTTTAATGAACCAATTCCACCGACTGCTTGAGTTTGACGCTTACGACCTTCGAATGTAAAGGGGCGTGTAACAACACCAACAGTTAATGCGCCTAATTCACGTGCAATTTGAGCGATAACTGGCGCAGCTCCAGTACCCGTTCCACCACCCATACCAGCAGTTACGAACACCATATCGGCACCTCGTAGCACTTCTTCTAGTTGCTCACGGCTTTCTTCAGCAGCTTTTTTTCCTACCTCTGGGTTAGCTCCAGCTCCAAGTCCGCGCGTTAATTTACCACCAATTTGAAGCTTAAATTCTGCTTTAGAATGTTCTAAAGCTTGTGCATCTGTATTTACAGCAATAAAGTCTACACCTTGCACACCATGTTCAATCATTCGGTTTACAGCGTTGTTACCACCGCCACCTACACCGATTACTTTAATGACAGCAAGTTGATCGATACTAGTATCAAATTCTAACATATTGTCTCCTCCTACTATACTTCTTTATTATCATTCGAAAAATTTATTAAAAATTCTTTTTGCCGTGTCAATAACGCCTTTTTTATTTTCGTTATCGACCTTCTCAGTTGCATTAGATTGCTTTTTAGGAGGAGTTGGCTGAGCTGCTACAGAAACAGTATGTGCTTCCGGGCCCCTACCGTAAAATTCATCATCTAGATGCGCATAACGAATTAGTCCAACTGCTGTTGTATATGATGGCTCACGTACTCCAATATAATCCGGTGTATATACCCGAACCCGTGTCTGCATGACTTGACGAGCAAGCTGTGCAATCCCCTCTAATTGTGCTACACCACCTGTTAGTACAATTCCACCAGGTAAATCTCGAATGCCAAGACGAGAAAGTTCGTCTAAAATAAGTTCAAATAACTCTTCTAAACGTACACCAATAATTTCAGAAATATAGCGTTGACTATATTGATCTGTCGAATCTGTACCAACTACCGGCACTTCGAACAATTGATCATCTGAAGCATCATCATAAAAGGCATGTCCAAATTGCTTTTTAATACTTTCCGCCTGTTCAGTTGGAGTCTTTAACACGATGGATAAATCCTTCGTAATATGATCTCCGCCGACAGGTACAACAGATGTATGAGTTAGCAGTCCCTCTTCGAAAACAGCGATTGTTGTTGAACCACCACCTAAATCAATATAGGCAGTCCCTTGATTTTTTTCATCTTCCGTTAAAGCATAATAACCGGCAGCTAATGGTTGTAAATAGATTTCACGAATTTGTAAGCCTGCACGCTCTACACATCGTAAAACATTATGTAGTAACGTTCTTGATGTCGTAATCATCGTGGCATCTACTTCTAAACGAATACCAATCATACCTCTAGGGTCTTTAATTTCATCCAAGTGGTCTACAATAAATTGACGAGGAATTAAATTCACCATTTCACGTTCAGGCGGAATAGACATTACCTGAGCAGAATCTAATACACGTTGTAAGTCGTCGTCAGATATTTCACGATCATCACTATTTACAGCTACAACACCTTTTACTGGTTGTAAGAACGTTTGATTTGCTGGTACACCGAGTACGACTTCTTCTACTTTTATTCCTGTCATTCTTTCAGCTTGTTCTATTGCTTTATTGATAGATTGTACAGTGGCATCTATATCTACAATTGCCCCTTTTCGTATACCGTTAGATTTAGCTTGTCCGACACCAATAACATGCAATTGGTTATCGCTCATTTCACCTATTAAAACTTTAATAGAAGATGAACCAATATCTAGCGAAATATATAAATCTTGATGATTCAACTCGCTGCACCTCCTTTAAATACTCCTACTGTTCATTCTATTGTATAATTCTTGTAATGTCTAAGTAAATTAGCGTTTGTAACTAAATTTTAATGTGTTTCTGATGATTTATCCCGATTTTTCAGCCTTTTTTCATCCCACTTGGCTATCAATATGCGACGAATGACCGCTATGTTTTGGAAAAGCCTTACACCGAATGCGAAAATTGCTGCTAAATACAGGTCTACTCCAATATGTACGCCTAAAAATGCAAGCCCTGCCGCGAGCGCAATATTGAAAAAGAAACCCGAGATAAAAACTTTATCATCATAAACTTGCTGTAGCTGCGCTCGAATACCTCCAAACATTGTATCGAGAGCGGCTAGTACTGCAATTGATAAATAGTTTTCATAAACTGCAGGAATTTGAATATCGGTTAAAATGCCAAGTGCAATACCTAAAATCAATCCTAGTAGAGGTAACCACATACTCTAATCCCCTTTATTATTTTCATTTAAATAGGTGTTCATTAATTTCTTATCCGTAGCGGCAATTTCAAGGTCTGACTGAGGTTCCCCGATTGTGAGTTCAATATTATCGATAAAGAACTCGTCCATAAAGGAAGAAGCTAGCAAATGATTGTATAATTTCTCCGCTTCATCCTGAGCATTCGTAATCACTTTTATTTCAACATTTGATTTGCCAATCGGTACACTATTAACGGTTGTTTTACCATTAATATCTCGGATAGCAGTTGTATGGATTAACCTTTGTCCATCAATTTCGATATACTGACCGTTAAAACGATAAATATCATTCACTAAACGAATTAATAAGGATGGCGGTATTTCATTAATTTCATAGCCGTAAAGAACGGAATCAAATGAAGGCTTTAGCGTTAATACAATGCCTGGTCCGGTCACTTCCTTTAGACCTGCTTGCATCTTTAATTGCTCCAGAGTTTGTCCTAACAACGCCTCAGGATTATTAAATTTCTCATCCTCATACTGACGTACAATTTCATTCGTCTTTTGGATTTCCTCTAACAACTCCGAGTGTCGTTTTTTTTCATCCGATAAATCTTGTCGAATTTCCCAAACATCGAGATTGTTTTGTTCGGTTGGACTTTGCACTGAATTGTATTGAACAGCAAGCATAAATCCGATAATGCAAGATATAATGGTAATATACAGGTTTGATTTTTTCGTCAACGGCGGCACCTCCTATGAATTTCCTTTTCGAATAGAAGGCATCGTTATTTGACTATGTTTTTCTAACGTGATGACAACCTGATCATTTAATAATTGATCCACAGTTCCGCCTGAAATTTCCAGGGATGAGATTAGTGAATCCGGGTTGCCAATTGCCTCAATCACAAAAGGAGCAGGGTATTGTTGCCCATCAATTGTGATGACTGGACCATTACAGCTTATATACGAGTTAGTTTTTAACCTTTGTCCATTAATAGCAATGGCTTCAGCGCCAGAAATCTTTAATTCTTGAATTACTTTAAATATATGACTTTCATGGACGATATAATCGTTTGGATTTGAAGTATTACCATCATACTGTCCATCTTTTAGCGTAACGGAGATGCCCTCCCCAACACTAGGTAGCTCACCTAATAGCAAACGTAGCTGTTCCGCCTGCTCCACTAACTCCTCGTACCTTTCTTCATTTGTTGCATATCGCTTTTCGTATTCTCGAATTTTCTCTTGCAAATCACTTAATTCCTGGGCCAACTCCTTGTTTCGCTCCTGTTGTTGAATCAGCTCCGCACGGTAAGTTTCACCTTGCTGATAATTCAAATTGGACAGTGCACTTTCTTTTCTATCATCTTTCGAGATGTTATAAGAATACCCAATTATAAAGCCGGTAATAATACAGACGACTAACAGAATGAAATATTTTCGCTTAAAGATCGCGCTTTTTTTATGTCGAGGACTATTCTTCATCCTCTATCACTTCCTGTTCTAATTCTAAATCCTTCTGTTCTAAGGCCACATATTCATCAGAGTAAGGTCGATAGTACGAACCTACCTCGATATCAATAATGCCCTTTTCATATGTCTCTTCACTTTCAATTTGTGCAACGATTGAAGGATAATAATTTAGTTTGCTTGCGAGCGATGATATGTCTGCCCGTACTTCATAGCCATCATTCATGAAAAGCGTAATTGCATAAGGGTCAGCCTCTGTCGATGAAGCATTTATTTGTGAAATCAATGCCAATACTTCCGGACGAAGTTTTGCTAGCTCCTTTAATAAACGCTTTCGTAATGCCTCATCATCAAATTGCAAGAAAATCGGTGCATCAATTGGTACTAGCTCATTAGTAGCGTCGTAGATAACACCGTTCTCAAGCATTGGATAGAATGTATTATCCTTTGAAATATACGCTACCTTTTGATATTCCTTTACTCTAATAGTCACCGTAGTTAACCATTTTCGTTTGACGGTAACAGACTGCACCCAGTTCATTTTTTTTAGCTTCTCTTCAATGTCCTTCGGCTTAAAGCTCCACATCGAATCACCCTTTTGCAGTTCAGTTGCTTCTTCATAAAAGGTGTTATCAACAAGAACATCACCAGAAATACTGATCTTCTTTATTTCACTATAAGGTGATTGGAAATAAAGGAGTAAAAATAAAATTAGAACAAATAAGGTTGTTATAAAAATAAACTTAAAATTTGTACGTTTACGTCGATTTTCTCGTAAGGTTGGTATTCGATCTTCTATATCAATGACTTTTTCCATTTTTACTCCTCCCTTCCGTTGTTTGATCATTTGCAAATAAATAGATAATGCCCACTGTTAGCCATAGTATCATTAATGAAGTACCGCCATAGCTAATAAACGGTAATGTCACACCTGTAACAGGTAATAAACCAATTACTACACCTATATTCAAAGCAGCTTGTACGGCTATCATAGATGTTAAAGCACAAATAATATAGAAATGCTTTACATAAAGTGCACTTGCTGCAAGCTTATAGCCACTATATAAAAAGCACGCAAAAATACATACTAGAATGATTCCCCCGATAAAGCCCATTTCCTCCAAAATAATAGAGAAAATAAAGTCGTTTTGTGGCTCTGGTAAATATAAGTATTTTTGTCTACTTTTTAAAAAACCATGTCCAAATATACCCGCCGGTCCGATAGCTAACAGCGATTGTACTGCCTGAAAGCCACTCCCTAATGGATCTTCCCAAGGATCTAAAAATGCATTGATTCGCTTTAATCGGTACGGAGCAGATATGATTAGTGCTGTTAGACCGCCAATTCCCGCCATAATACAAATGGCATAAAACTTCATTGGATAATTTGCAATAAAGAGTAGTAAGAATGCCGTCACGATTAAAATAAACGCTGAACCAAAATCAGGCTGAAGCATAATTAGCGCTACAGGTAACAGTAAAATAATAAAATGCCTTAGCTGAATAATTCGTTCGCCGCGTTTCCATTTCGCTAGTATAATGCTCAAATAGACGAGCGTTGAAATTTTTACGAGCTCTGCTGGCTGGAAGGTAAATGGCCCGATGCCGATCCAGCTTCTCGAACCATTTCTCCATATTCCAATACCCGGAATTAACACAGCGATTAATAACAAAATCGTCACAATATATAGCAGGAGCCACCATTTGTCCTGAACAAAGCCTTTACTTTTTGAGATAACTAAAAATACTAGTAAGGCAAGGACAAAATAAATCACTTGCTTTATATAAAATGGCGTTTGTCCTTCATACCGAACGGAACTCCAATAAGCACTTGCAGAATAGATAAACACAATTCCAATGCCCGTTAAAAGTAATGCACTACCAATAAATAAACGTTTATAAATATGCGTCAGTGCAAAAATCCTTTCACTACGTAATTATGAAAGCTTCATTACACAATCGATAAAGACGTCACCACGAATTTCAAAGCTATCGTATTGATCCCAGCTAGCACAAGCAGGAGATAATAAAATAATATCGCCGTCCTCTGAAAGGTTTGCTGCATATACGACAGCGTCCTCTACATTCGTAGCTGCAACCGTTTCCGTTACCCCACAGGATTTAGCAAACTCGATGAAGCGCATGCCTGTTTCACCAAAAGCGACAACAGCCCTTACATTGCTCATTGCCTCACGAAGCTCCTCAAAAGAATGTCCACGATCTAATCCACCAGCTAGCAATACAATCGGTTTAGAGAACGCCTCAAGAGCACTTTTGGTTGCAAGGCAGTTTGTTGCCTTCGAATCGTTATACACTTTACGGCCTTTCCATTCACGCACAAATTGTGAGCGGTGACGTACACCAGCAAATGTTGCTAATACTTCTTTTATAGAGGATAGCGAACAGCCATGTATAAGGCATGCAGCAACAGCACATAAAATATTTTCTAAGTTATGCTTCCCAGGTAATGCAATTTCATCACGGTTTAGAATGTGCTCGCCGTTCCAATAAATTGCCTTATCATCTGCACTTATCCCCTCATCCGACCTACCGTTTGTAGTAAACGGAATTTTCTTAGCATTAGATCCTTCAGCATACTTTTTAACGATTTCTTGATCCTTATTGTAAATAAAGTAATCTTCCTCTGTCTGATTACGTGTAACACCAAACTTCGCATCGGCATAAGCCTCGAACGTTCCATGGTAATCTAAATGTGCATCATAAAGATTTGTTAGAATCGCAATACGAGGCTTGAATGTACGAGTTCCCATCAGCTGAAATGAAGATAATTCCGTTACAATAACATTATCCGAGGTTGCTTCCGCTGCTACACCACATGCTACTGTTCCAATATTCCCGGCTATAAGCGGTTTCCTATTTCCCTTTTCAAGCATTTCGTAAATTAGTGTAGTTGTCGTCGTTTTCCCATTGGTACCAGTAATACCGATGAACGGTGCTTCACTAACTAAATATGCTAATTCCATCTCGGTAATAACTGGTAATTCACGCTTTAAAGCATCAGCGATAATCGGGTTACTGTAGGGAATCCCTGGATTTTTAACAACCAATTCAAACCCTTCATCTAATAAATCCTCAGGGTGTCGTCCGCAAATTACAGTAATACCCTTTGTTAACAAATCTTGCGCTTCTGGATTTGCATCGAAAGGCTTTGCATCATTTACTGTTACGAAAGCACCTAACTCATGTAAAAGCTCTGCTGCAGCCACACCACTTTTCGCTAAACCTAGCACTAAAACTTTTTTATGCTGTAATGACCTATACTCCAACATTATAACGCCTCCGATACAACTGCAATTAATGCGACAACTAATGCCGTAGACCAAAATACTAGTACGACCTTCCATTCAGACCAGCCCGATAATTCAAAATGATGATGAATTGGGCTCATTTTGAAAATACGTTTTTTACGTAATTTGTAGCTACCAACTTGTAGGATAACTGATAAGGTTTCAATAACAAATACTAATCCAATTAGCAGTAACAATAGCTCTGCCTTTACTAATACTGAAAGCATAGCTAATGCGCCCCCTAAGGCTAGCGATCCTGTATCACCCATAAAGACTTTCGCTGGGTTTGCATTAAAAATTAAAAATCCGAGCAAGGCACCTGTTACGGTAAATGCAAATAAAGCAATATCCGCCTGCTTATTGAATAAAGCAATCACACCAAATGCGGCAAAAGCAATGGAAGCCGTTCCAGCAACTAAGCCGTCTAAGCCGTCTGTTAGATTAACAGCATTTGAAAAGCCTACAAGCCAGAATATTAAAAAGGCTACATAAAAAATACCTAAATCAATTTTTAAATCTGTAAGCGGTATTGCAATGGCAGTATCAAACGTCCCGAGACGTAAAAGTAAAAATGCTGCGATAGCAATAATAATTTGGCCAATTAATTTCTGAAGCGATGTTAAACCTAAGTTCCGCTTAAAAATAACTTTAATCCCATCGTCTAAAAAGCCGATAATACCGAACCCTACTAAAACAAGTAATAAAACAACTGTTTGTGTCGTGAATACTTCAAATAGTATACCTGTAGCGATCGACGTAATAATAATCGACATTAAAAAAATGATTCCACCCATTGTAGGTGTGCCAGCTTTTTTACGATGTGACTCTGGGCCTTCCTCACGAATACTTTGACCGAACTTTAACCGACGCAAAAGCGGAATGCAAATCGGTGCTAAAATGACAGTCAATAGAAATGAAGTAGCTAAAATAGTCATCGTTGTTGCAAGTGTCATAAGAAATCTCCTTTAAATCTTCTACTAATTGAATGAACATCCTTCACTATAATAGTTGTTTTATTGCCATTTTAAAAGAACTAGTTTCCTAAATATAAATGGAGTGTTCCATTTTCCTCGATTAGTTCACCGTGGGCTGGTAACTGCTCTTTAACAATTTTCCCACTACCATGCCACTGTATTTTATAAGGATAGTATTGAAGGGTAACTTCATCAACTGTTAAGCCCACAAAATTATCAATACGAGTTGTGATTGGATCTGTCCAATCTTTTTTCTTTTCTAACTGCCCTTCGGCATTTTTTATATTTAGTATTGGCGCAATTTCCTCTAAAATTTGGCCAACAATTGGGGCAGCAATGACTCCACCAAATTGCGTTGAAGCTTGTGGATGATCAATGGCAACATAAATGACAATTTGAGGATCATTAGCCGGTGCAAAGCCTATGAAGGAAACGATATAGTCCCCTTCCTTGTAACGACCGTTTTCTACTTTTTGTGCTGTTCCTGTTTTTCCACCAATTCGAAGTCCATCACGATATGCCTTTTTACCAGAGCCTTTTGCTACAACGGACTCTAATGCTGAACGTACTTGCGAGGATGTTTTTTCGCTAACCACTTTTCGTTTCGCTTCTGGCTTATATTCAACAAGTGTTTTGTCCGTTTTACTATCGACTATTTTAGATACGACATATGGTTTATATAGTGTTCCACCATTTATAGCTGCTGATACTGCCTGAACCTGCTGAATTGGTGTAACGGATATCCCTTGCCCGAATGAGGTTGTAGCCATTTCAACAGGACCAAATGCATCCTTCGAAAACAATATCCCGCTTGCTTCACCAGCAATTTTTGAGCCTGTTTTTTCTCCGAACCCAAATTTATGAATATAGTCTAGCAGCTTTTCAGAACCTACACGCTGTCCTAATTCTACAAATCCAGGGTTACATGAATTTTCAACAACCTCTAAAAAATTTTGATGGCCATGCCCTGTTCGTTTCCAGCAGCGTAGTTTAGAATCCTCCACTAACACGTAGCCAGGGTCATGAAAATCATCTTTTTCAAGATCGACAACACCTTCTTCTAATGCAGCGCTTAGTGTTACAATTTTAAAGGTTGATCCTGGTTCATAGGACATAAAAACAGGAAGATTCCGATTATATATCGTACTATCTACCCCTTTGTAATCTGTAGGATCATAGGTTGGATATGAAGCTAAGCCCAGAATCTCTCCGGTATTGGGATTCATTGCAATAGCTAATGCTTGATCCGCTTGCTCTCTTATCATCGCCTGCGAAAGTTCGCGCTCAATCACTTGCTGGATATTAATATCTATCGTTAATTCTATTTTTGCTCCAGCCGCTCCCTCACGCCATTCATCAGCAGTTTGACTCATTGTTTTCCCCGTTGCATCTGTAAATAAACGAATAGCCGAATCCTGTCCTGTTAGCACATCATTGTATTCATATTCAATTCCAGCTAAACCTTGGTTATCATAGCCCGTAAAACCTAAAAATCTTGATAGCAAATTTTTATAAGGATAATACCTTATGTAATCGACACCATTATAGAGTCCATTAATTTGCAAGCTTTGAATGTCATTTGCCTGCTCAACTGTAATATTTTTACCTTCAGGAGCAAGCTTCGTTAAATAAGCACGCTGTGATAACTTTTCCAGTAACTTCTTTTCATCCGTCTCGAGGATAGGGGCTAATTGTTTCGCGACCCCTTCGACATTATCATTTTGTGCTCGCATAAAATAAAGGGTTGGGGCAAGTTTATTGGTAACAATAACCTCCCCATTACGGTCCACAATTTCTCCACGTTCTTCTTGAAAGGGAATTTCACGGTCCCAGTTCCCCTTGGCAAGCTCCGTTAAACGGTCATGATCAATGATTTGTACATAGGCTAATCGACAAACAACGAGAAAACTATAGCCGATTAAAAAGTAAACGATTATTCGTAATCGCTTTTTAGAATTATTTAAAATCCACTTCATTCGACAACACACCTCGTTTTTTACAACGTATGTTACGAAGAATGGGCTTATTCAATAATGCTTAATCTTGAGGTAATTGCTCTTCTTGCTCTTCCTCTGCTGCCTGTGGTGATGTTAAAAAATCCTTTGGTGTTTTTAGCTTTACAACAATCGGTGACGAATCTGTAATAACCGTATTTTCTGAAACACTCTGACTTTCAACAAAGCCCTCACCAACAATTTCAATTGGCAATTGGGACAGCGCTTTATAGACGAGCATATTTCGTAATGACCATCCTTTAAAAGACGGCAATAGACTAGGTCCATCCGTTTTTAAAAATACAATACTATCTTTCATAATGGACAAATTGGCTTTAGGATATTGTTCCTTAATTTCTCCACCTTCACCAATTATGACCGGCTTTACACCCTTATTCGTCAACTCTAATGCAATATCCTCAGCGCTTTTACCTACAACATTTGGAATTTTATCCATCGCTACTTGAGCTGTATCTTCTGGATCAATATTTAAGTATTTTAAACTGTTTTGCATAACAGAATTGAATATTTTTGAGACTGGCTCTGAACCTGGAATCGAATTACTCATTTGCGGTTTTTTTACAGCAACATACATGATTAGCTGTGGGTCATCAGCAGGAGCCATCCCTAAAAAGGAATAAATATAATTATGACCGCCCTTTAAATATCCCGTTCCTGTTTTTCTTGGTATTTGAGCTGTGCCCGTTTTACCTGAAACTTCATAACCATCCATTTGGAATGGCTTTGCAGTACCTTTTTCAGCCGTAACAGTAGTTGCTAATATTTCACGAACTCTCTTTGCAGTTTCTGCCGAAATTGGATTTCCTTTTACTTTAGGCTCTGTATTTTGTACAGTCTTCCCTGTATTAGGATCGACAATTTTATCAATAACGTAAGGCTGCATCATTTCTCCATCATTCGCGATGGCTGTCATCGCCTGGATGAGCTGGATTGGTGTTACAGTAGAGTTCTGTCCAAATGCCGAAGTAAGACGGTCAAACGGCTGCTTCGATACAATTGTCCCTGATGCTTCATTTGGTAAATTGATGCCTGTTTTATGACCAAATCCAAATTTATCGAAATATTCAATAACTGTATCGCCACCCATTATTTCTAACAGGTTGGCGATCATCGTATTGGATGAACGCTGAATGCCTTGTAGGAAGGTGATTGTTCCCCAGCCTCTTCCCTCATTATAATCACTTACTACATTGTCATATAATTTGTATCGCCCTGATTGATACGGTGTATTGGGATCCCAGTTGCCCGTTTCAATCGCGGCAGCTAATGTAAAGGTTTTCATAGTTGAGCCTGGCTCTAATACATTTTCAACAACATCATTGTACCAATTCGTCTCTAAACCAATCCGATCATCAGGGTCAAATGTAGGGCGCTGTGACATCGCTAATATTTCACCTGTTTTAGGATCTGCAACAACGGCAACCATTGATTCAGCTCCATATTCCTTATCGACACGAGTCATCGCTTCATCTAGAAAATTTTGAATCGTTTTATCTATTGTTAAATAAATATCATTGCCATCCTGAGCTGGTTGAATCATTTTTTCACTATTTGATAGTAAATACCCAAACCTATCACTCTCATATTCTACCTTCCCATTTTTGCCGGTTAGTTCTTTATTGTAGGTTAATTCTAATCCCATCTTCCCTACTGTTTTATACGAACCGTCCTTTTGTTCATCCTTCGTTGCATAGCCGATTAAATGTGATGCAAATGAGCCGTTAGGATAATAACGTTTCTTTTCACTAGCAAAATTGATTCCAGGTAGGTCATGTTCTTCAATGGCTGCCTTTACTTCGTGGCTAATACTTCGACCCGCTACTCCAAATTCAACCTGATAGCGGTCTTTCTCCACACCCACCATTAACTGTTCATAAATTTTTTCTTCATCCAGTTCTATATATTGTGAGAGTACTTTAGCCGTTTCCGCAGGATCTACTACATGCCGAGGATTTTCTTTATCCTTCGTGGCCTCTTCGCTCATAACTGCGATAAGACGATAGCTTAATGTATCCTCTACAATGACATTACTGTTACGGTCTAAAATACGACCACGATCTGCAGCTAGCACTGTTTCACGTGCATATTTATTTGCTGCTTCCGCTTGCAATGAATAGCCCTTAACTTCTCCTGTTGATTGAATATAAAAGAAGCGACAAAACAATACCAAAAAGAGCCCTCCATATACTAACAACATGAGAAAGGCTCCTAATTGGAAACGAAATTTAAGTTTTTTCATTCTCCCGGCACTACCTTTACATTTTTCTCATTTAGTGTTAAACCGAGTTCTTTTGCTTTTACCCAAATCCGTTCATATGTCGATAGCTCACTGACACTCACTTTTAAATCGACATTTTGCTTCGTCACTTCTTGAACTTCTGCTTCAATTTTTTGGATTTCCATACTTGCCGTTTGGATTTCACCTTGCGTATGTAAAATCGAAACGGCAAACAATGCGACGATACCTATAAAAACCACATATAAAAATTTTTCTCTAGTTGATAGTAGTTTATGTTTCTTTTTGTACACCTTTTTAGATGGTTGCTGCTGTGGTTGTTCGGGCATTGAAGGTTGTTGAATATAAGGTTGTTGTCTTACTCGAACTGCCATTTACCCACGTCCTTTATCGTTAATTTTTTCAGCGACTCTTAGTTTTGCTGATCGTGAACGATTATTCGCTGCTAACTCCTCTTCCGACGGTAAGATCGGTTTTCTTGAAATCAACTTTAATACTGGCTTCATATCTTCAGGAATTACTGGCAAGCCTGGTGGTAGTTCTGGTAAGGAAGAAGCTTCCTTAAATAACGTTTTACATAATCGATCCTCTAATGAATGGAACGTAATAACGCTAATTCGCCCACCGATTTTCAGTAATTCAATAGCATCAACTAAGGAATCCTCTGCAGCACCTAATTCATCATTTACTGCAATTCGAATAGCCTGAAAAATACGTTTTGCAGGGTGTCCGCCTTTTCTACGTGCTGCTGCGGGTATACCTTCTTTAATTAGCTCTACTAATCGACCTGTCGTTTCAACAGGTTGTTTTTTCCTTGCCTCTTCAATTTTTCGCGCTACTTGCTTTGAGAATTTTTCCTCTCCATAACGGAAAAAAATACGGACTAAATCTTCATAGGCCCATTCATTTACTACATGAAATGCCGATAGTGGAGCTGTTTGATCCATTCGCATATCAAGTGGTGCATCATGATGGTAGCTAAAGCCGCGCTCTGGTGTATCTAATTGAGGGGAAGAAACGCCGAGGTCATATAAAATCCCATCTACCCTTTTAATATTTAATTTATATAATTCATCCTTCAAATATCGGAAATTTGAATGGACAAACGTGACACGATCTAAGTAATCCGCTAAACGAACCTTCGCATTTTCTATAGCTGTTGTATCTTGGTCAAAACATATTAATCGACCTTGTGGTGATAGTTGCTTTACTAAGTATTCACTATGTCCTGCACCACCTAATGTACAGTCTACATAGACACCATCAGGTTTGATGTTCAACCCATCAACAGTTTCCTTTAATAACACGGTTGTATGATCGAACATATCTTATTTCTCCTTTAGGCTTGTTTAAAAGTCAAAGCCAATCATATTTTCTGCAATTTCATTAAAGGATTCTTCTGATTCCTTGAAGTAGTCTTCCCAAGCATCCCTTGCCCAAATCTCAATTCGATTGGACACACCTAACACGATGCATTCTTTCGCAATATTTGCATGTTGAATAAGAGTTGCTGGAATATTTATTCGGCCTTGCTTATCTATTTCTACTTCAGTTGCACCTGAAAAGAAGAAACGCGCAAAGGCACGAGTATCCTTTTTAGTCATCGGAAGTCCTTTTAATTTTTCTTCGAGCTTTCGCCATTCGTCCATAGGGTACCCAAAAAGACAGTTATCCAATCCACGTGTAATTACGAAGCTATCATTTAATGCTTCACGAAATTTGGATGGAATTATTAATCGTCCCTTTGTATCAACGGAATGCTGATATTCTCCCATGAACATACTACTCACCCCACTTTAGATATTAATGTACCACATCCCCCCACTTTCTACCACTTATTTTAAGTGTTTTGGTGATAGGATATGGTAATTACGAAAATAGACCGTATTGCAAATTCATCATCTACTCAAAAGGTCATAAAAAAAGAGTTACCTCATCTTGAGATAACTCCTTTTTTGTTAATATTTTACTACATAATGTGTGGGCGATACTTTTAACGGCAACTCTAATAGGTCCTCTATTAAATTCTTTCCGAACCTATTTAAATATTGATAAGGATTAAAAGTACGTTCTTGGAAACCTTCATTTGGCGCAATCTCAGCAGAGATTAGATCAAACTGCGAAATAATAGTCTCATGCTTTAAAGTGACGCTCTGCTGGATTTTACTTTTTAAATAGGTAAATTGCATTTCATGATACACCTTATTTTTGTCGATTGTTTTATCGATACTTACTCCTGCCTGCTGTAGATGAGCATGTAATGTTTCGTACTGTTGCTGCAGCAGCTCATTCATTTTATCCACTTGCTGTAATGCCTGTTCATCCTGAATGCTATTAATAAATTCTTTTTTTACTCTTTCAACCTTATTCTTCATAGCATCTTCCACTGTTAATTGATGTTGCTTTAACAAGGTCTCGACTTGCCTTGTAACAATGGAAATATTTAATCGCGGAGCAAAGATCGGCATTTGTAAGCCGATAGCCTCAAATGCTGGCTTTAAAGTTGCCCAGTATGCAAGTTCGCCAGGACCACCAACAAATGCAAGCACCGGAATCGTCATTTCCTGCATTAGAGGTCTTGTAACAACATTATTACTTAATTTCATAGGCGCTTCTTTGGCTACTTGAAGCAGCTCTTCCTTCGTAAACTTTACATAGCCTAAACCATTCGTGTAGAGGTCACCTTTGCGCTCAAGTAAAAAACGCTCTCCTTCTTTTACGAAAAATAAGTTGGCATTTGATACTTCTGCTCCAATTGGTGTGCCATAACCCGCTTGAGCTAATGCCTGCTCCTGCCTCACTACACCTTCTGAGATTTCTTCATTATGCTGTATTAAAATTTGAAAAAATTCACTTTCGTATTGTCGGAAAGGCTCATATGCTGCGTCAATCATTAATAATCCATGCCGAGAAAACAAATCATTCATTAGCGCCGCAAAAAACTCCGAGAATGTTTCACTCACTTCTAAATGTTCTAACACATTCTGATAAAGGCTAGCCGTATGCTCTGTTTCGCCATAATCCTTGAACACCGTCCTGATAAATTGCTCCATCGCTACTTTATTCAGCTCGGTTGTGGAAGCCATTGTTTTCCGCTTCGATCGTTCACTATAACCTCGCTTTTTTACCGAATTATCAACAATCGTATACGTATGATTAACCTCTTCTATATCGTGATCCTCTCCAGCTACCCAGAAAAGTGGCACGACTTGTATATTTAACTTTTCTTGTTGCTCTTTCGCTAGTAAAATAACCGTGATCGCTTTATAGACAGAATAGAGGGGACCTGTTAAGACACCGGCCTGCTGACCTCCAACTACTGCTACTGCACCTTCCTGTAATTGTTGTAAATGCTGTTCTACTTGCGGTGACATTCCGTAACGCTTCATATATGAGCGAATTACCTCTGCCAATCTTTCACGATTATATTTCTTCTGGTTTAAATAACGTGCTCGCTCTTCAAACGATCTCTCATTAAATTTATAAGAAAAAAAAGAATGGATGCTAGCTTGTTCTGACCAATAATCATCTAACAACGTATTACTCACTGGTAATGAAATTTGCTCCAGCTTCATGAAAAAACTCCTCTACTTTCTAACTCGACTAGGTTGCCTTTATCCTATAACAGTTTCGTTTACTATGCTAATATATTTTTCGCCTTACGATATCTATGTATTATCTTATCCCTTTTCCTCGAATTCGAAAAATATTTTGCTCTATACACCTGTTACGTATTCCATTATATTCTTTGTTAAGCCCGCTATCCAAACCCCGAAATATAAAGTACTTAGTAGAATAAAATAGATTCTCCAAATTTTTTTAAATAAAAACGGGACATGAATCTCCTTTTTCGTACGCCAATCTACATATGTAATAAAAATCGCAATCATCATCGAAATAATGATGATGGGAATAAATAAGGATAGATCCCATATACTTTTTATCGCTATCGGGACAGAGAAAAATAATAATAAAGTCGTAATATCTGCCGCAAAGCCAAATGACTGAGCACGGGTTAGACGTAATTTATTACAAATGAAGTAGGTTAAAACAAGTGCAATAAGCGGAAAAACTAAAAGTATCGCACCTGTCACTTGAAATATTTCTTTCAACTACTTTCACCGCTTTCTTCCATTGCTTTTATAAGTCCATATAAAGTTTCTAATGTTGGGATTGCATGCCCTTTTTTGCCCGCTTTTTTTAGCACGGCCCCTACAATTGTTTCAATTTCAGTTTTCCTTCCAGCCAAACGATCAGCGAGCATGGATGATGTATTTTCTGCCGTTTGAACACAGAGCCGTTCAACCTCTTCAAACGGAAAAATCTTTTGCATATATGGAAATGCATGCATTAACTCATTATATAAAGCATGCAATAACTTTAATGCATTTGGATTTGATACAAGCTCTCCGTTTTTCACCTTTAAAATAGCAGTTAAAGGATTAATAAAGCAATTTAACAGAACTTTTTCAAATAAAATTTGCTCTGCATTCCCCTCAAACGTAACAGGGAAATTCTTTTGATTCATCTCTTTTAAGATAGAAAACCTTCCTTCGTCGCCTCGTTCTATCGCCGTTTTTAATACTCCTATCCCACGGTGGCTCACCGTATTATCATTTTCCTTTAGAGCCCCAAATTGCGCACTACAAAATGCGATATGTCGCTGAGGTAATAGCAGCGCCTCCTCGTAATGGGCTAAGCCATTTTGTAAAAATAGTAACGGTACATCCGGGGAAAGTTTTTTCAGCATCGGATAGATAGCATGTAACTCTGTATACTTTGTTGCAATTATAACAAGGGACGCTTGTGACACCGGCGCTGTACTGGCAACAACTTCAACATTTATTGTTGAGCCATCAATATTATTTCTATATAAACCACCTTCATTTAAGCTGGAGGCTTGTTCCTCTCGTCTTGTTATAATGGTTACGCTAACATTCTGTTCCGCTAAGAAACTAGCAACGAGTAAACCAACTGCTCCGCCACCAATAATTTGCACACTCATTAAACTTCCCACCTTTATACATCATTCATCTACTCTTTACGAGCAAAATTTACAAATAGCCTATCCTACTATCTATATAGAATAACCTTTTCTTCTCTATTTGTAATTCAAGAAATTTAGAAAGGCCTGCCCAATTGGCAGACCTTTCTAATATTATACCGGATAAACCGGATGTTTTCGATACGGTAAAGGCATTTGTTTTGAGCTATAATAGTGGAACCTTTTAATTAGCGCATGCCGCAGATCATCTGGTGAAACAATTTCGTCAATAACCATTTCAGACGCAAGCTTATATAAATCGATTTCTCGCTTATATTCATCGATTTTCTTTTTTACGAATGCCATACGTTCTTTAGGGTCTTCAATTGCTTCAATTTTATTTGAATATACGGCATTAACAGCTGCCTCCGGACCCATTACAGCAATTTGAGCAGTTGGTAAAGCGATACAAACATCAGGTTCAAATGCAGGACCACACATTGCATATAAACCCGCGCCATATGCTTTTCGAACGATCACAGAGATTTTCGGCACAGTTGCCGAACTCATCGCAGCAATAAATTTTGCACCATGACGTATAATACCAGCTCGCTCAACTTTTGTCCCAATCATAAAGCCAGGGACATCTGCTAGGAATAATAATGGAATTGAAAAGGCATCACATAATGTAATGAATTTTGCTGCTTTGTCTGCAGAATCCACAAATAATACGCCACCCTTTACTTTCGGCTGGTTCGCAATAATGCCTATAACTTGTCCATCTATACGTGCAAGACCCGTAATTAATTCCGCTGCAAAAAGCTTTTTAATTTCCAAAAAGCTATCTTCATCTACTAGCCGATCGATACAATCATACATATTAAACGGAGCATTTTGATTTTCTGGAATAATTTCCTCTAATGATAATCCATCTAGCGGTTCCTTACCCTGCTTAGTCGGAGGTAAAGCACCATAATTACCTGGGAAATAGCTTATATAGCGCTGAGCGAACGCTATAGCCTCTTGTTCAGTTGCAGCGAGCACATCACCACAGCCACTAATAGTACAATGCATTTTTGCACCGCCCATTTCCTCAAGGGTTACACGTTCCCCAATTACTTTCTCCGCCATTCGAGGAGAGCCTAAATACATAGAGGCATTCTCGTCGACCATAATGACAATATCACAAAAGGCCGGAATATAGGCTCCACCTGCAGCAGAAGGACCAAATAAAATACACACTTGAGGAATCATACCACTAAGTCGGACTTGGTTATGAAAAATGCGTCCAGCTCCTCTTCGGCCCGGAAACATTTCAAGCTGATCTGTTATTCGAGCACCTGCAGAATCTACTAAATAAAGGAGTGGTACTTGCATTTTTTCAGCCGTTTCCTGTATTCGGATAATTTTTTCTACGGTTCTAAATCCCCAGGAGCCAGCTTTTACTGTTGAATCGTTTGCCATTACACAAACAGTTGCTCCACCAATTTTCCCAATGGCTGTAACAACACCATCGGCCGGCAAATTTTCCGCCTTACAATTGGCAAAGCGACCATCTTCCTCATATTCTCCATTATCAAATAATAGTTGCAGCCGATCTCGAACAAATAGTTTCTCGGTTTCTTGTAATTTATCATGATATTTTTTAGGACCACCAGCAAGAATAGAGTCTATTTTTTGCTGCAGTTGCTCATTATAATTTGTCATCGATTTCATCCCCTTATCCTTAATCGATTCTGACTAATAATGATTCTTCGTCAACAAAATCGCCTTCTACTACATAAATTTTTGTGATTCTACCTGCCCTTTCAGCTTCAACCGGAATTTCCATTTTCATAGATTCTAAAATGATGACCGTTTGCCCGACTGTAACTTCTTCTCCCTCTTTCACACTGACCTCGAAAACCGTTCCTGCCATTTGCGCTTTCAATTCCGTCATTGTAAATCCCCCTTACGCCGTCATTTGACGAACAATTCACTCTGTTCTCTTCTATTGTAAGCGACAGGGGAAATTGTTTTCAAATATTATCACTATTTTTTCTATTAATATCACATTTCTTCTGCTTTAAGAATAATTTCTTTCTTTCGAAACAAAATTTACACCTTGTTGCAGCCATTTTAGTAGTTTTTCGTGCTCTGTTTGAAGCTCTCTATATTTCAAGTCTAAGTCATTATATGCTTCTGTTAACTCTTCAAAGCTCGTTAAAGCTAGCTTTAAGTGGCTTCTCATTAATTGCTTTGGTCGTTTGCGAACATTATCTAAGACATGTCCGTATTGAAGTCTTAACGTTTTATTCCATCGAAAGCCACATGCCTGCTTTGTACGATTAAGTTGTTGTGCTGCATGTGAAAATGCTTCTAATTGTGTTTGGCCGTTTTGCACAAAACCTATTACGATCTCAGCTAGTTTCTCATCATCAGCCGCTGTCCACTGATCTTTTCTTCTTTTTTCTCCCATTAAGTTCACCTCTCATTTTTTACTACTATATGCAAGGCAGGATAAATTAGAATAAAAAAATGGATTGTTCTCTATGTAAATTAGAGACAATCCATATATTTTTAGTTTATTTTTTTGATTTTGTTAAGAAGCTATTAACCGCTGCGTGATGTGCCTCACTTTCCCAAAGCTTAGCACACGTACGCACTTCCTCCATCACACGCTCATACATATTACGTTCGCGCCATTTACGAAGCTCAATTTCTTTATAAGCTTGGTGCACAGACGGATGAATTTTACTCATATGCTCGATAAAGTCGGCAAGTGCATCTTCCTTAGTACCCTCTGCATACACACGCATTGCCCAACCAATTTCATATAATTGTTGTGCCTCGTACGGCCTCGCATCTACTAGCATTTTTAATGCACGGTCATGGCGTAATCCACGCTCAAATAAGTAAGTACCGCCACCCCAGCCACTTGTGATAGCTAGTGTACCTTGGATAAAGCCAGCCTTGGCGTGACTTGCCATTAATCGAAAATCACAGGCTGTAGCAATTTCACAGCCACCACCTACTGCCGTACCGTTTATTAGTGCAATTGTCGGTACACGTAATGTAGCAAGCTCGTATAGAATTTTTGCCATTTTACTTAGCATCCCAAATGCTTGTTCCTCTGTTTCAAGCTCGTGAAAAACAGATAAGTCTCCACCCGAACAAAATGATTTTTCTCCAGCTCCTGTGACAACTAAAAAACGTACATCGTCATGCTCTTTAATATATGTAATAACTTCATTTAAACCATCCATCACTTCATCATTAACCGCGTTACGTTTTTCCTCACGATTAATTGTAAATGTTAAAATACCCTCTTTTTTATCAATTAAGTATGCCAAACCATTCATCCCCTTTAAATTATCGCACTATAATTCGCGCATACTTTTATAGTAGCGAAGCGAAAAGGTTTTGGCAATATTACTTTTAGAAAATTCGTTCTATTAATCTCTTTTAGTCTACGAAAAATATACGCTAAACAAAAATAAAGGCGATGAAAGAGCCATGGCCTCTTTCATCGCCTTTATGTAGTACAAATACTGAATTATTTGCTTACTACTTCTTTACCTTTGTATTGTCCGCAAGCTTTGCAAATACGGTGAGCTAATTTTGCTTCACCACAGTTTGGGCAAGCTACCATACCAGGTACAGATAATTTGAAATGCGTACGACGCTTTCTTTTTGCAGTTTTAGACGTTCTTCTAAATGGTACAGCCATTCTTGGCACCTCCTTACAGATTATCTATTCATCTGTTTGATCAAAATACTTAGCTAAAGCAGCCAGTCTTGGATCCAATTTTGGTTCGTCATTTTTACGAGCAATTTCTACATCTTCATCTGTTGAATAGGACCAATTTTTCCCACCTTGCATTTGTCCTTCGGTATTCTGTTTGAATACTTGCATCGGTACTTCAAGCAGCACAAGCTCCTCTAAAACTGGCTTCATGTCGATCACGTCTCCATCAATATAATGGATATCGCCATCTTCATCTCCACGCTTCTCTTCATCAATCCAGCTGAATATTTCAACTGTATCAATTTCGATTGGGTATTCAACATCTTCCCACGTGCGGGCACATGGAAGTGTTAATGTAGCACTTAACGTAAATTGACAAGTCATTTGCGATGCACCAAAAGTACACAGCCCTTTTACATGAACGGGTGAAATAGCTCGAATATCTTGGTTGCGATTCATTACTTCATCCAATTGAACTTGTGTATCAATCGGCATCCCGTTTTGTCGATATTTCGATAATTGATGAATTGACCATTTCATTCGTTTATCACCTCAAGACAACAATGTTGATTATATAGCTTAGAAAAATAGATGTCAAGATAATTTCTTGTCACTACTTAAAAACACCTTTATAATCAGTATAAAATGATGTTTTTATCATTATTCACCTAAATGAGTGCAAAATATGCACGATTACATGACGAACAAAAATCTCAAAATCTTAAAGCATAAAAATCAATTCTAATGCGAGGTGATAGAATTTGCAAGCAGTTGGACTTGTTGTTGAATATAATCCATTTCATAATGGGCATTTACATCATGTGCTAGAGGCAAAATGTGCAACGCAATCTGATGTTGCTATTGCCGTTATGAGTGGGCAGTTTCTACAGCGTGGGGAGCCTGCCCTGGTAGATAAATGGACACGTACAAAAATGGCTTTAGAGAACGGCGTTGATCTTGTCATTGAGCTTCCGTATGTTTATAGTACAGCGCCAGCAAATGACTTTGCTAGAGGGGCAATTTCTTTGTTATCTAGTATAGGATGCTCTAATTTTGCATTTGGTAGCGAAGAGGGGCGTATTCTGCCATTTTTAAACGCTTTTACGTTAATAGACACACATCGCACAAGCTATAATGAACTAATAAAAAGCGCTATAGCAACTGGTGTTAGCTATCCTCAAGCGCTTCAATTTGCTTATACCTCATTGCAGGAGCAATACCCGGATGACTATATTGATTTAGCCAAGCCGAACAATATTTTAGGTTTTCATTATATTGAAGCTGCTCATCACATAGACAGCGATATTCAACCTATTACAATTCAACGCATCGGAGCTGGCTATCATGATGAAATACGTTCTACGAGTGAAATTGCAAGTGCAACAGGTATTCGAAAAGCACTATTTTCCGACCAGCCAATAAATTCCTTTATGCCACAAGGAAGCTTAGAGCAATTAAACGCCTGGCATCATAAGCATGGTCAATTTGTACACTGGGAAAAATTTTGGCCGCTGTTACAATTCGCTATCCTACGTCATGCACCGAATGAGCTAACTGCATACCCAGACGTGCAGGAAGGCATTGAGAATGCACTTTGGAAGCATGCACAAACAAGCAAGAGCTATACGGAATTCATGACACTTTTAAAATCTAAACGATATACTTGGACAAGACTACAACGGATACTAACACACATCTTTACCGGTGTTACGAAGGATCGACTACATAGTTTTCAAGAGCCTTCATATATTCGTCTTTTAGGTATGACGAAAAACGGACAGAGCTATTTATCCTTGAACAAAAAAAGCTTCAGGCTACCACTAATTAGTCGAGTTGCAGCAGTGAAGGATGATATGCTAGCACTTGATATACATGCTACAACGATGTATGGACTCGGTGTTCAATCCTTTAGCAGACAAAAAATAGATGGGGATTTTCAAACCCCACCTATCCGAATTTAATTTTTCGGTTGTAATTGCGCCAAATAATCTAGTGCATCATCAATTGTTTTTACCGGTACGATTTTCATTTTCGTACCGATTTTTTTTGCCGTAAGAACTGCTGCCTCATAATTTGATAGGATGTTCGGATTCATTTTTAGCATCGCATCCGTTATTTCATCATCCGGAGCAAAAAAGATTTCCATACCATCCTCATGCGCAGCAACTACCTTCTTCTCGACGCCACCTATTCGTCCGACAGTTCCATTTTCATACATTTCCCCAGTCCCAGCAACAGTGTAGCCTTTTGTTAAATCTTCATCCACTAGCTGATTTAATATTTCTAGCGTAAACATAAGTCCCGCTGATGGACCGCCAATATCCTCTGTATCCATATTCACTTTTGGGTCTGTTTTTATTGTTTTGCTTTCATTAAAGGTAATACCTAAACCTTTTTTACCTTGGGATCCTGGAATTTCCTTTAACGCGATGGTTTTTGTTAGTAGTTTATCGTCACGATTAATGACTAGCGAAATTTTATCCTCGCTTTGTCTATTCCCTATTTCATCGATTAGCATTTGCTGATTTTGTATTCGAGCCCCATCAATTTCAACAATTTCATCTCCCGGCTTTAAAATACCGTCAGCTGCTCCGCCAGAAATAATATTTAGCACATATACTCCTTTATAAGTTACGTGATAATCTAAATTGGCTCTTGAAAACGCTACATATAGAGCATTAAATTTTGAATCGCTCATGAGCTTTAATTGACGAATATTATATTCCTCGTCATCCTCTTCCTCTTGACGCACATCATTCATATCTAAAATATCCTGATAATCTCGAAACTTCGCTACTATATACTTAAATGGCGTTGCACGAGACATTGACACTGTCATTAAATTCAACGACCCTGTATCATCCCGATCACCCTGTTGAACCGTAACAAACTCTTCGACATTATAAGCACTCCCTGGCTTCATAATATAATAATCCATTGGGTATAACAGAAGGAATGCCACCATGATAAGCGTCAAAAGAGAAGTTAAAGCATACGTCCAATTAATTTTTTTCATGTCGTAGAGCACCTCCTGCAAATACATACGATTAAACGCTTCTGTTCATGCATATATTAGTGTAGCACTTCATTATTGGAATGACAAAATATTGAAAAGAGCGGATTCAAATTATTGCTATCATTCAATTAATCCTTTGTATTTTACTACTTATTTTGTTGTTACTGTTTCCCGGTATTGCACATAAAGGAGCAGATCTGGGTGTGGCATTATTTATGGAGGCCCTATTTCCATATTTACTCGCCTACTTAATACTAACAAGCTGGCTTTTAAAGCTAACCTCTACCTACAATGGCAGTACAAGCTTTTATTATTTAAAAATTTATCTACTTAGTGCGCTTGGGGGGTTTCCTACTGGTGCCGCTATCATTGCCCAGCTAAAGCAAAGTGGCGAGCTTCACAGTAAGGATGCTGCGCGATTATTAGGTATTTGCCATAGTCCAAGCCCCCTGTTTGTCCTTGGCTTCGTCGGACAAGATCTATTAGGCGATGTGTCCATTGCTTGGCGTTATTTATTATTGCTATATGCCTTTTCATTAATACTACTCCTATTCATCATACTTAAAAGTACACCTCACACCATAAAGCAGCCTTTAAAATTAACAGCTAATCCATTTACAACAAGTATTAAAGAAAGTGTTCCTACTGTTTTAATTGTTGGTTCCACGATTATTTTTTTTACAACGATTTATACCGTAATCGATCATTTAATCAGTAGTTATCTCCCTTCATATGCACAAATACTAATGGCTGCCGTGCTAGAAATGACAAATGGACTGCACTTAGCACATATTAGTTTGGACGGTAATCTACTCATTCTTGCAACTGTTTTATTTTTAACAACACAAAGCTTAAGCATTCATTTACAAGTTGTAGTTATTGCAAAAGGGGCTCATTTGTCACTTAAGCCATATATGCTTGTTCGTCTAATATTCATTTTCTGTATCCCAACTCTTTATTATTTATTATTTTTGTTATAGTTTCGAAAAAAATGTCCACCAGTGGCAGGCTATGGTGGACATATAAATTTACGAAAAGCGAAGAGGTATCCAGAAGGAAAAGCCTCTGGATACCTCATTTCACAAAATTGTATGAAATTTTTCTTTTAACGCTTGGGCTACAGGAGCTGGTACAAGCTCGCTTACATTGCCTCCGTATTTAGCTACCTCTTTAACAATACTTGAGCTTAAAAAAGAATATTGATTTTTCGTCATAATGAAAAAGGTTTCAATATTTTCATCAAGCACCCGGTTCATCGATGTAATTTGCATTTCATACTCAAAGTCCGAAACGGCACGTAAACCACGTACGATTGCTTTTGCATTCTTTTCTTTCGCATAGTCAATTAAAAGACCCGATGAGCTTTCAATCCGTATATTAGGTAAACTTTTTGTTACTTCTGCAATCAGCTCTATCCGCTCTTCTGTTGTAAAAAGCGGGTTTTTAGATGAATTATTTAATACAGCTACATAAACTGAATCAAATACATCCGCTGCACGCTTAATAATGTCTAAATGCCCGTTTGTAATTGGATCAAAACTTCCTGGTACTACTGCAATTTTCTCTGACACCGTTATTCTCCCTCTTCCCCATTAGCACGATAAATCGAAACAATTGTACTGCCATATGTTTCTTGTCTTGTTAGCTTAAACTTCCCATAGCTATCAGGAAGCGCAATTTCTACACCATGCTCACAGACAATGATTGCATTTTTCGCTAACCGTTCCCCTTGTTCTAACGCTTGGACTAAATCATAATATTCCTTTTTATGATAAGGTGGATCGACAAATAAATAGTCAATTGAGATATCACGCTTTAATAGGCCTTTTACTGCCCGCGAAGCATCCGTTCGAAAAAGCTCTACATAATCCTCATAACGACATTTTTTTATATTGTCCTGAAGTACACAGAAGGCCTTTGCGTCTTTCTCAACGAAAATTGCTTTTTCAGCTCCGCGACTTAGCGCCTCAATGCCTAAGCCGCCACTTCCTGCGAACAAATCCAGTGCAGTTCCACCATCAAAAAATGGGCCAATCATATTGAAAATCGATTCTTTTACTTTATCTGTTGTCGGTCTTGTTGTTGTACCGGCAATAGCTTTTAATGGCATCCCTTTACGTTCGCCCGCTACAACGCGCATATACTATCACCAATCTTTCATTTTACTCCTGTGTTGCTAGGGATGTAATGTTTACACTATCCTCAGTCTTATTCATTTCCACTAAAAATAATCGTTGTAGCCATGATTCTTCGATGTAATATTTACCAGCAATCTTAACGATTGGCTGTGAAACTGTGTTAAAGCGCTGTTGATTATAAACGTAGAAGCCGTGTTCTTTATCTGGGAATCTAAACTTACGTGCCTCACTCGTGACATAGTAGCCGTTTGGACCTTCAGATGTTGTATATCCTAACTCCTTAAATAAAGCATCTGCCGAGTAGAAAATCTTATTATCAGTATAGATAATATGGACATTT
Source organism: Lysinibacillus sp. 54212 (assembly GCF_036662795.1). NCBI lineage: Bacteria > Bacillati > Bacillota > Bacilli > Caryophanales > Bacillaceae > Lysinibacillus > Lysinibacillus sp. 54212. Next base: position 63,067 of record NZ_JBAFWZ010000007.1, on the reverse strand, counting down.
TTAAGCTTGTCCCGATTTAGAGCAATCTCTCGTTTATCATTGAAAACAAATGGATATACTTGCTCAGATGTCTCATTTAGCGATAAGTATTTTGTATAGTTCCCAAATACCTCGGATAATGTGTTATCTAAAATCGCAGGTGAAATCTTTTCTCCCTGTAATTTTTTAAGTCTGTCTGTCCAATCCGCTAATTGCTGCTCGCTCATTTGATTTGTCAAAGTTTCAACAATTTTTATCGCTCGGTCACTACCAAATGTATCGCCTGTTAAATTCATAGCTACTACTTCCTTTAACCACGCTGGACTATCACCAAAACGATACATCGATTTAACGTGAGACATGACGATAGCCTTTTGCATACTATCAATCGTTAAATCCTGTAAAAATAAAATACGGTTTCCTTGTACGCCTGCTAAATTCGTTCCATGTACAATAGCAATATGCTCATCGCTTATCAAGTTAAGCCCATCTAAAGCTTTATTAAAATCTGGTGAAGTTGCATAATTCGAATAAATCGAAACAACTTCTGAATTTTTTTGTAAAGCAAAATCTCCTGCCTGCCAATATAAGTCACTTACCTGTCCCGTACCACTAAACATCGTATAATTAACTAAAGCTAATGATTGCTGACCGATAACTGGCAATCCAGTTACCCACTGTCCGGCAATCGTATTTTCTGTTGAAATATGTACCGTTGAAAATTTTACATTTCCGTTTTCAAGCGTTACAAAAATATCCTTTAATAGTTGTTTGGATGTTAAACCGTCCTTTAACGGAATAATATAAGAAATGGATTGCGCGCGATTTTCGCCACTAGCAAACGCTTTCTTATCCTCACTCAAACGAGCACAACTATATTCTGTTTCTAAAAAGCAATCAGCTTCGACAGCTTGGTCTGGCCATTGTATCGAAATCGATTCATTCGATAAATTTTTAAAATGATGTCGAATATCTAAGCTCTTTTCACGATAAACTATTTCTATTTCTTGTGAGTATTGAAACTCATCCTCGTTCGCTATCGATTGGTCTGAATACACCCGATATTGTACGATTAACATTGCGCTCACTAAAACGACTAGTACTGTAAATACACTCATTGCAAATTTCATGTGCCCGTTCCTCCTGCATCATGATACTATATGGGATGGAAAGGATGTGACGAATAATGATTCAACAATTTATAGAGCTTGGACAAGGCTACGGAGATGTTTATGAGCTTTGCGAACTGATTAAAACGAATGAAGCGCGCTTTCATCACGCCTTCATCTTCACTTCAAGTAAAAATGATCATACTTATGCCTCTCTTGCTGTAGCCCTTAAGCCTGTAGGAGAAAGCAAATTCATGCCAATTTATATTTGTCGTGAAGGTATTCCTTATAACATCGAAAAACGTGCAAAACGAATAGAGCTTTTTGAAGAAGCCGTAACTGCTCTAGGACGAAAGGCTAATATCCTAGAGATTAAGCACTCATCTATTTTTTCGGAAGAAAAGCTATTTTATCAATACTTAATTGGTATTTTAAGACTGAATCACTATATTCCACCGATGTATTGATTAAAGCCCTACTTTATAATCATATTCCTTCGCCTTATCTGGTTTGGCATTTTCAAACTCAGTTTTTAAAAATGGGCGGTATGATTCTACAACGTCTTTCACAAATGGAAGGCGTTGTAGTTTAGTTTTCACTAATTCTAGTTCATCACGGTTGCAGTACATCACAACATATTTTAATTTACGCGAAATAAAATGAACATGTCCGTATTTCCGTAATGACTTCGCGTGCTTTAATTGATGCACATAGACAATAATTCCTTGCCGATCTGTCATATTAAATCCTCCATTTCTTGATAAGAGCATACCATATAGACAAATTTTATCGCAACAGAGTTTAGCTGACAGAAGGTAGTATTTTCCGTTATAATAGGTGAGTATAGAGTGTTTCCTCATAGAGTTCATAAACTATTACGCTCTATTTGCGTCTTACAAGTACAATTTTAGATGGCTTCACCAAAGATAAATGTAAAGTAAGAGGAGGACGAGATATGGGAAAGAAAACAAAAATCGCACTTGCAATTGCAGCAGCTAGTGCAGCAGCATGGGCAGGTACGAAAGCCATTTCAAAACCACAAAAACGCGAGGATCAGCCAGCATTAAAATTTGACCGTCCAATCGTTTTAGCACACCATGGAGGTAGTCATTTGGCTCCTGAACATTCTATGCTAGCGTTTGAAAAAGCTGCTGAGTATGGGGCAGACGGCTTTAAAGTGGATGTTCGCTTAACAAAGGATGAAGAGATCGTTTTATTCCACGATGCTTCTGTGGAGCGTACAACAGGGGAAACAGGCTTCGTAAAAGATTTTACCCTAGCGCAGTTAAGAGAATTAAATATTGGTGAAAACTTTATATGCTTAGAAGGCAACTACCCTTATAAAGGGGAACACGTTGAAGTTGTTACATTAAGAGAATTATTACAGGCGTTTCCAAATAGTCTTGTTTTCATTGACATTAAAGATGGACCTGATACTTATGAAGGAAGCTTGATGCCATCAAAGCTATGGCGACTTATTGAAGAACTCGAAGCGGCAAATCGTATTATCGTTACTAGTAGCTATAGTGAGCAAATCGACCGCTTCAATTTATATGCTCAAAACCGAGTAGCATTAGGTGCAGGCGATGCGGATATTACGAAAGCCTATACATCCTTTACAAGTCAATTTGGTCATCTTTATAATCCAAAAGTTGATGTATTCCAGCTACCATTAAAATCAAATATTATGTCATTTGATTCTCCGAAGTTTGTAAAGTTTTTAAGCGACTTGAATATCCCAGTACTTTATGCAGATATTAATGACTTAGTCACAATGTCTCGCTTAATTCGAACTGGTGCACAGGGCATCATTACAGACCGACCAGACATCGCTGAAACTCTACTTAAAAAATTGACACAATAAAAAAAGCGGGCGATGCTCAAGCATTATTGAGCATCACTCGCTTTATTTGTGTGAGAAAGCTGACATTAGATTAAGCAGAGCAAGAACAGCCGCCACCCGTACCGCACCCGCCCGTACTACAACCACCCGCACTATTAGCAAAAAATGGGTTGCTTACAGGTACTTTAACCGCTTGGGACACTGAGTGGCTGATTAATAGACTTACTTGGTCTAATAAGTCTTGAAAATCATTTTCAGCAAGCTTTAATGCTGCGACAAACTCATTAAAATCAAGCATCCGCTTTTGCTCACGAATTTTTTTCATTATTGTATGATAATCCGGATGATATTTTCCGAATCGCTGTACATCCTCATATTGTTCTTTCATACGCCCAAACGCATTAATTTGCGCAACAAGCTCCTTATCACTATAAACAGCGTCATATGCTTTTCGTAAACTATGAGCCTGCTCAGAAGAAAGAATCATCTCACTTAAGTGATCAGCTTCATCTAAAATAAAAGCCCATTCTGAAGTCATCAACATCGAAAATTCCTCCTATCTGTTACTATCATAACAGAAACGATATGAATTTTGATATACATATGAACTCAAAAGAAGCTTTTAACAATTGGTACAACGAATGGATTATTTCTTATTAGTAAGTTGTAACAGTAGTCTTTCTACGCATTCAATATCCGAAAACGGTAGCACTCTATCGCCAATCGTTTGAGTACGCTCATGACCTTTACCAGCAATCACGACGACTTCCCCATCCATTGATTGCTCTACAGCCTTTGTAATGGCTGCTGCTCTGTCTAATACAATGTCATACTTTTGAGTGGAAAAAAAGCCTTCCTTAATTTGCTCATTAATTTTTTGTGGATCCTCACTTCTGCAGTTATCTGTCGTTAATATAATGTAATCTGCATACTTAGAGGCAACTGTACCCATTTCCCTACGTTTAGCTACATCTCTCTCCCCACCACAGCTAAAAACGACCGAAAGCTTTTTCGGCTGTAATTTTTTTAATGTTTGTAACACTACCTTTAAAGCGTCAGCCGTGTGTGCATAATCAATAATAACCGTACCGTGATTCGGTATAGAAATACTTTGCATACGTCCTATAGGGAGCGTAATCGTTTGTAGTGCTTCTGCTATTGAAGAGAGCGGGAACTTTAGCATATCCATCGTGGCAATGGCCGCTGCGACATTGGATCGTTGATAATCTCCCACGACAGGCAATGTAACAACATGTTCTCCATGCTGGGTTTGAATACAGCAGGTGCTAGCGTTTTGTCCCTCCGCTAGTAGCTGTATTTGAATATCTACCCGATTGCCAACGCCAAAATATCGTTTTTCTAGCTTTGACAACAAGCCTACCGATCGACAAAATGTGTCATCACCATTTAATACAAGTTTTTTGCTTAGCTGTGCCAATCGCTGCTTTGCTAATTTATACTGTTCAAACGAACCATGATCCTGTAAATGATCCTCGCTTAAATTTAAGTACACGCCAATATCGATATCACAATAATCTAAACGGTTCGTTGCTAGCCCCATTGAAGAGGCTTCCATCACAACATATTCTACATCGTGTCTTAGCGCCTCATAAAATAATTTATGCAAATGCTTCGGCTGTAACGTTGTTAATAGCTCAATATCCGAATAGAAGGGCTCACCATTTAAAAATAAACCATTCGTTCCAATAACTAATGTTCGTTTATTAACATGTTGTAATAGCTGACTAATAAAATGACTAACTGTTGTTTTACCATTCGTTCCTGTGATCGCAATAATCTTTAATGCTTCGGAAGGGAAGCCATATATTTTAGCACTAGCAAAGGCGATAAATTGCAAACAGTTCGGCACCCATATAATAGGAACATGCAATTTCAACGCATCAAATATCATCTCATCATCAATTACCACTGCGATTGCACCACGCTCAATGGCTTCCTCTATATATGCCTTCCCGTCATATCTTTTTCCTTTCCGTGCAACAAATATATCTCCATTTTTCACTTCGGCTACACTATCCTCTACTCTACTAACATCTACACGAATAGAGCCTTTAACAGTACAAGGCCAATCTTTTAAAAGTTCTGCAAGCTGCAAGTAAATACCCCTTCTTTACAATATGTAAAATGGGCGTTTTTGCTACTGAACTAAAAAACGACATAAATCTGCACAGATTAGTGAGATAGATGTCATTTTTAATAATCCCATATTTTATTGTAATGAACTATCCTCAAAAGGGTCTATTTGTTCTTGCTTAATAAAAATTTGAGTATAATAATCGTAATAAACGCCAGACCCAACACTTGTAAATTTTTCATCTAATAAGACAGTTCGATGGTCTGAAGAATTAATCCAGCCATGAACGGCCTCGATTGCATCATAATAAGAGGTCGCAATATTTTCACCGGATTCTTCATAGGTGATTTCTTTTTCGTTTAATCGATCAGTCAATGTTCCTAAGGTTGGGGATTCATGAGAAACATAATTTTGTAGGAACATATCTTCACTATGCGCCATCGCTGCTTCATCTAAGCTTTGTAACCGAAGCAGAGGCTTTAAGCTATGCTGCTGTCTAAATCTATTCGCTAAATCAAATAATTGTTGAGCTGTAGCCTCATGTAACGCCAATTGTGAATAAGAGGACAAGACAGGCTGCTCAATTAGCTCGCCAACATATTGCATTTCATATGGTTGTTGCATAACGAGCGTTTTACCATCCATATAACGAACGCCTACAAGCTTACCTAATTCGCTATCAATATATAATTGTGCATATAGCCCATCAAATTTTGCTAGTAATCGAGTTTTCGTATCCTCCTGATTCATCGTAAACATGTAAAGATTATCATCCATCTCCACCGTCACTTCACCCTCTAAAATCGTCATTCGATATACATCCTCTGCCTTTTGACCAATCTCATATGGGCTAACCTCTACCAGCCTATCATTTGTATAAACTTGCGTAACGATATCGTCTTCTACACCAAACATCATAAATGTGCCCTCATTGTATACCCACCAATTATAGCCATAGCCTGATTGATCTATTCTCAATGGTTCACCATAGTTCTTTATTAATAGCTCACTCGATTTACCTATAAATACTGAAACCCCTTCAGTCGGTCTTGAAAGCGTTTCATTAAAATCATTCTCATAATGTTCAGATGGAATAGCCTGCTGCACTGTATTCGGTCCTTCTAGTGGTTCATGCTCTGGTTGTTCGATAAAGGAATAATAATAAATCATGCCTAATAGTGTTGCTACGATTAAAATGCGAAACAGCGCTTTCATTCGTTCCTCCTAAATACAATTATTTTCTATAATTATATCAATTCAACCTACCTTGACACAATGTTGTCATTGCAACAAATGGGAATTTGCTCTATTATAAAAATGGAGCGTATACTAATGTACGAAATGCTAAAGGAGGATAATAGAATGTATTTTGAAAACACAAACCTTGAAAATGTAACTGCTGATCAAGAATTTCTTGCAAGCATTCTAAAAAAATACGGTTTAGAATGTCACGGTGGTTGGGATTACGATCGCATGACGTTTGACCGTCGCTTCGATGTTCGTGAAGGTCGTTTTTACCTACGTCTTTTCTGCAACGCTATTTCTGGTGATGTTGGCGCACATGACGCTACATTAAAAATTAACAAACCTGTTCTTGGGAAATACTACTATCCACACGGTGTAGAATACACTGATGAAGTATTCCCAGCACATTTAGTAAAAGATTGTGAAGCACTTTTACAAAACGTTGTAAAAGATCTTTCTCAATATGGAATTCAAGCTTAATAGATTTATAGAGGGCAGCCTAATTATAGGTTGCCTTTTTTCTTTTTACAGTAATCTGATTTTTTACTACTGCCTGAGACAATTTCACGATTCATAATTCCATCAACACATACGGACATTACATAGAGCAAAAAAATCGATTATTCGCATCGTTCCGCTCCACTTAAATGTTGGTGATTCTTCTTTGAAAGCGAATTCTGATGTAATTGAGTAACCTAAAAAATAAAAAGCTCCTGTGCATGATACACAGAAGCTTGATTCATTAAAATCCTAAAATTGCCTTAATAACAGATGTCGTTTCTCCGCCTTTGTAAATAACATAAAGCAGTAAATACACTAAAACACCTGTAATTGCGACAAAGAACCAAATAATACTTGTAATTGGTCCAATTTTTCGGTGTCGAATTAGATTACTCTTTAACCCTGTAACTAAACTAACAATACCAAATACTGCTCCAACTGTCGCTAAAACAATATGGAATACTAAGAAAAACGTATAATATCCTTTTAATTCCTCTGGTCCACCAAATGCAGTATTTCCAATAAATACTGTCCGTGAAGCGTAAATAATGAAGAAAATAATAGCAGATACACCTGCAGCCATCATTACTTTTTTATGTGCTTCAATTTTTCGTTTTATAATTAGTCCCCAACCAATCGCTACAAGTACTGCACTAATAACGATAAAGGCTGTACTAATTGTAGGTAATAAAGGTACTCCCATATCCCATTCTCCTATCATTTCTATTTAATTAATTGTCATTATACATGCTTTGTACGGCTCTGGAATTCTTGTAATTCCTTTTGTGTGATAGCTTCTTGATTTGAACGCTCACTCTTCCACCATTTACTAAAGATTCGCGCTAAAATTACACCGAAAATAATTTCTTGTATAATTTTCATCATGACGCCACCAACTTGCTGATCACTTACTGGGCTCATACTTGAAAACAATTCCGGACCCGATAAACCTAAGGTAGATAAAGTATCAACCGGTACACATAACTCCATTGCCTTTAACCACATTTCCGAATCGGTATAAGTACCGTACATTGGATGGGATGCAAAAATAATGAGGGCACAGGCAGGTGTTATTAACACTGCATTCCCTGCAATATAAGCCAACTTATGAATGTTTTTCATCGTATGCTGACCTTCCACCTCATTTAGTAATGGCCAGTACATAAAGAACGCGGAAATGAATAAAACAAATGTATAAAGACCGTGCAATGTTTGATCTAATTTAATTGCATCAAATATGTCTGGGATATGATAAAAACTAAACATCGCGATAAAAACAAATATTGCAACTAATGGCTGCGTAAATATTTTAAAAATTGTTTTTAAAACTGGTGCCTCGACGACAACCTTCCATACCCACCAAGGTACCCCTTTAATTAAAAAGATCGGAACGAGTAATAATAAAAACGCCATTTGTACCATATGCATCGTAAACATAATATGCCCTAATAAATCAATTGGCGTTCCCTTGATTATGTAAAGCGTAATCATTGCTAATACAAAATAAGTGGCTTCACTTTTCTTTAAAGGCTCGCTAACTTTAAAATCTTTTCTCCAAGTAATGGTTGTTAAAAAATATACGACTGTTAAAAATATGATAACCCCGATTAAATAGGGACTCCATAAAGCTTGAAAACCAAATATACTTAATGGCATACAGAATCGCGCTCCTTTAAACTTCAGTACTCTTATTATAGAACGCTTACAAATATTCTTCAATGAACGAACTATGACAATTCGACTTTATTTTCACCAAGAGGCGGAAAAAAGCGCCTCTGGATAGCCAGAGACGCTTTTGAAGGGATTACCACCAAATAATCGTTAAGAATGCAAGGAAGAATGTGAAGGCGATAAATCCGCCACCCCACATGAAGAATTGAATTACTCCCATATGCGGTGCATCCTTTTCTTCCATATGCATGAAAGAATACAGTTGTTGTACTACTTGGATACCTGCTAGTAATAGAACTAGTGGCTTAATGAAGTATGGTGAAAAGTCTGCTACAACTGATGCAAACGCAACAAATGTAAGCATAATCATGATCGCAAATTGCGTTACTTGCTTGCGCATATGCTTGGCGTTTTTAGCGCGATCATATTCGTATTGTGCCTGTGAACGAGTTTCGAAATGAGTATCGTGTGCCATATTATCCTAACACTCCCATCAAGTAAACTACTGTAAAGATGAATACCCATACAACGTCAATGAAGTGCCAATATAAAGAAGCGATAAAGTACTTCGGCGCGTTGTATAAATTAAGGCCACGTTTAGCATTACGGATTAATAATCCAGTAATCCAAATTAGACCAATAATTACGTGTAAGCCGTGCGTACCTACAAGCGTGAAGAACGCTGAAGAGAACGCTGATTGAGTATAACCAAAACCAATGTGTACATAGTGTTGGAACTCATAAATTTCTAACCCTAGGAATCCAAGACCTAGAATAACAGTAATTGCCATCCAAGTTTGAACACCTTTAAAGTTATAGTTTTTCATGTGGTACATTGCGTACACAGAAGTTAATGATGATGTTAACAGTAACATCGTCATAATAAATGCTAATGGAAGCTCATAAAGTTCCTTCGCAGAAAAGTCCATACCAGCTGGACCTTGATCTTTCAGCGCTAAATACGTTGCGAATAATGATGCGAAAAGTACAACCTCACAGGCAAGGAAAATCCAGAAGCCTACGAATTTGTTTTTACCTTCCATTGTTGCTTGCTCAGGGTGCTGAGGCCAAGATTGTGGAGTAAATTTGTGATTAAGATCCATTATCGTTTGCCTCCTTTAGCACGGAACTCAGCAAGTTCACGTTCGATTTGTTCTACTTCCTCTTTATGAACATGGTAGCCTAAATCGTCTTTAAACGAACGAATAATCATCGAAGCTACTGTTAAACCTAAACCACCAATAATTAATGTTAATGATAGTGCAGGTGATACACCCTTTGCTGTACCTTCAATCACTTGGTCACCCCATGGGCTATAAAGCGCACCGAATGCAGCAATGAATGTACCGATTGTCATTACTAGCGGTAAGATAGAGTTGTTTGGCATATGGATATCGCCGATTGGCTCTGCATAAACCATTCCTTCTTTATTACCCTCTTCTTTTTCAATCCAATATGGATCATATCCACGTACAAGTGGCGTTTGTTTAAAGTTGTAGAATGGCAGTGGAGTTTCCAGTGCCCATTCAAGAGAACGACCATCTCCCCAGTAATCGCGACGGTTAACTGGTTCAGATTTAATTGAAAGTAAAACGTTAATTACTAATAGAATAACACCAACACCCATCATTAATGCACCAACAGTTGAAATCATGTTGAATAAATCCCAACCTTGACCATCCATGAACGTGAATACACGACGTGGCATACCCATTAATCCTAAGAAGTGCTGTAGGAAGAACGTTAAGTGGAAACCGATAAAGAATACCCAGAAAGTAAGTACTCCTAATTTCTCATTTAACGTACGGTTAAACATAATCGGCCAGTAGAAATGTGCTGAACCGAATAACGCAGTTACGATACCACCAACGATTACGTAGTGGAAGTGAGCTACGATAAAGTAAGAATCGTGTAATTGGTAGTCAAGTGGTGCAGTTGCCTGCATTACCCCTGTAACACCACCCGCAACGAATGACGGGATAAAACCAAGTGCATATAGCATTGGTACAGTAACTTTAATCGATCCGCCCCAAATAGTTAAGATCCAGTTGAATACTTTCATACCGGTTGGTACGGCGATTGCCATTGTTGCTACCGCGAAGATTGCGTTGGCAGTTGCGCCTAGACCCGTTGTGAACATATGGTGAGCCCATACCATGAATCCTAAGAAACCGATAAGAATTGTTGCGAATACCATTGAAGAGTATCCGAATAAACGTTTACGAGCGAATACTGGAATAATTTCAGAGAATAGTCCAAACGCTGGTAGAACTAAAATGTATACTTCAGGGTGACCGAAAATCCAGAATAAGTGCTCCCAGATAATTGTGTTACCACCCATCGTATGATCGAAGAAGTTTGCCCCGAACATACGGTCCACTAACATTAAGAATAAACCTACAGTAAGTGGAGGGAATGCGAATAAAATTAATGTACTTGAAACCATTGTCGTCCAAGTGAATAATGGCATACGCATAAACGTCATACCAGGTGCACGCATCGTAATAATTGTTACGATAAAGTTAATACCAGAGATTAACGTACCCGCACCAGAAATTTGTAGACCTAATACATAAAAATCAATACCATGACCAGGAGAGTATAGCGATAGAGACGCATATGACGTCCAACCTGCATCAGGTGCTCCACCCATAAAGAATGATAGGTGAAGGAATATCGCACCAAAGAAGAATAACCAGAATCCTAGTGCGTTTAAGAATGGGAATGCTACGTCACGTGCCCCAATTTGAAGCGGAACGATAGCATTCATAAATGCAAATAGTAACGGTGTCGCTGCTAAGAATAGCATCGTCGTACCGTGCATCGTTAATAATTCGTTAAATAGGCCCGCAGAAATGAAATCATTATTTGGAATCATTAATTGAACACGCATTAATAGCGCTTCAAAACCTGCGATTGCGAAGAACAATGTACCAGCAGCTAAATAAAGAATGGCGATTTTCTTATGATCGACAGTCGTTAAAAAGTCCCATACATGTGCCCCAAAGCCCTTTTTCTTTGCAACAGAGCTCACAACTTTAACCTCCTTCAAAGTTTCTATCTCGTTTGAAATTATTTTTCTACAGATAATGTCATTAAGTATTCAGCGATTGCTTCTGCTTCTTCTGGCGAAACCTTATACATACCAGTCATTAAGTTACCTGGCTTGTACTCTTCTGGATCCATAATCCATTCTGTAGTATTTTCTACATCATGTTTCATGAAACCAGCGACACGGTTACGATCACCAAATGTAGCTAAGTTTGGACCTGGAGCACCTGCAGCACCTGAGCCAGAAACTGCGTGACACATTAAGCAACTATTAGCAAATGCCGCTTCCCCAGCATCTGTTGAGTTTGCATCTGCAGTTGCCCCTTCAGTAGCTTGCATTGCCGCTACCCAAGTATCAAATGAAGCACGATCTAACGTTTTAACTTTGAAATCCATTAAAGCATGTGAAGGACCGCAAAGCTCAGCACATTTACCATAGAATACGCCATCTTTTAGACCTTCAGATTCTTTGTCGAATTCAAGGTAGAATTTATTGATGTTTTCTACGTTTGTATCCATTTTACCGCCGACAGAAGGAATCCAGAATGAGTGCTTAACATCAGCAGCAATTAGGTTAAAGTAAACTTTTTCATCAGTAGGAACAACTAATTCTTGAGCCGTAACAATGCCTTGCTCCGGATATTCAAACTCCCACCAGTATAATTTAGCAGTTACATTAACAGTAAGCGCTGTTTTGTTCCCGTCTTCATCCACTTCATCCATTGCAGCAACATCTGCAAATTTGTAAGTAGCTGTAAGCGTTGGAACAGCTAAAATTAATAATAAAATAATTGGGATGACAGTCCAAATTACTTCAAGTGTGTGACTACCTTCTACTTGTTTAGGCATGTGATTCTCGCCTACTTTGGCGCGACGGAACTTAACGAAAGCAAGTAAATAGATAACAGAAACAACGACAACTACTAACGTCATAATCGCAGTTGCAAGCAATAGAATGTTCAGCTGCTCACGACCAACAGGACCTGCTGGCGTTAGTGTCGAAATATACTCTTCACCACAAGCTGAAAGGAAAACTGTCATTACTGCTAATAACGAGAATAAACGCCATTTTTTAAGCCCTTTCATCATAGCTTAATTAAACCCCTCTTTCTTTGTTGTATTTTCATGTGTAACCAGGACTATGGTTTTTCTATATGAATTCTTATCCAAGAAAGAATCCCAGAAGTTTAGCCTAAAACGGAGAAAATAACCATGCTCACAAACAATATTGTTAAATAATTCAAAGAATAGATAAACATTTTGTTTGCCCATTTTATATGATCTCTCACCTTAAAGCCACTGATAGCTAGAGCTAGCCATCCAACATTGAGTAATGTTGCTACAATTAAAAATCCAGTATTTAGCTGCGGTAATAAAAATGGTAGAGGGATTAACACCACTATCCATCCAAGCATTGATACCTTCGTTCTTTTAAAGCCCTTCACAACTGGAAGCATCGGTATATTTGCTGCACGATATTCTTCCGTTCGCTTCATCGCTAACGCATAAAAATGCGGCGGCTGCCAAGCAAACATAATGAGGAATAACGCAAGCGGCGCAAATCCGAGTGTCGGTTCAACGGCTGTCCAACCAATTAATGGTGGAATAGCACCTGAAAAGCTTCCTAAAACTGTGTTACTTACATGTTTTCTTTTCGACCACATTGAATAAAGAACTACATAAGCTAAGATCCCTACTAGTCCCCACATGCCGGCAGCAAAGGATGCCGTAAATAACAAAATTTCACCTACAAATAAGAATGAAAAGGAAATTGTCAAAACAAGACCTGGCTTAAATCTACCTGTAACAGTCGGTCTATTACTTGTACGCCTCATAATAGGGTCAATGTCCTGGTCGATATAGTTGTTCATCGCTCCAGATCCACCGATTATAAATGCAGTACCTAGCATTGTGCATATGACTAAATCCAACTGTTGAAGAAAATGCCCATTCGTAAACTGAAAAGCTAACCAAATTCCTGTAAAGGCTGTTACTAAATTCGAGTTAACGATTCCAATCTTTATAAGTGCGAGAAAATCTTTTACGAAAGATGTCGTTTCCGGTCCAGTTTTCCTAGTCGAAAGCACACGGTCATTTGACATACAACCGCCCCTTTCATTTTTGTAAGCATATTCCGCTAACAATAACTATATCGAAATTTGTCTATGATTTCTAGACGTTTCGTGAAATTTCGATGAAGTATTGGCGAAAACCTAGCGAACCTCAATGTGGTAATAATCAACATATATATAGTAAATCATTTTCCAATTGGATTTGTGAAGGTTAGCGTACGAATTTATGAACAATTTGTGAAATGGCTCTAACATCTTCTCACGTAAATCTGTTAGAAGTTGTGTTTTACTCCTATATTCGCTATCATTTTAAACTAGAGACGCTTTTAAAAAGCGATGTTGATAGTTAAAGTAGGTGGCTCATTACAATGCAACATAGTAAATATTTAAAATGGTTTGCTGTTGCAGCAACAATTGGTATGTTGCTTATCCTTTTAGGTGGAGCACTCGTTACCAAGACAGATAGCGGTTTAGGCTGTGGTCGAAATTGGCCAGACTGTAACGGTTCTCTTATTCCTAAAGAAATCACTACAGAAGTACTAATTGAATTTTCGCATCGAGTTGTGACAGGTTTAGTTTCAATATTTATCCTCGTCCTGACAGTTTGGACGTGGCGTGCACTTGGTCACATTCGTGAAGTAAAGTTTTTAGGCTTTATGGCGATTTTCTTTTTAGTAGCGCAAGCCTTAATTGGTGCTGCACAAGTGTTGTGGGGACAAGGTGACTTTATTTTAGCTCTACATTTTGGTATTTCCCTCATTTCGTTTGCAGCAGTTCTCCTGCTCGCCCTAATTGTCTTCGAAGTTGATAAAAAATTCGATGCAGACAATGTATTTATTGGCAAAAAATTAAAATGGCATACAATCGGCGTCACTTTGTACTCATATATTGTTGTTTATACAGGCGCTTTAGTTCGACATACGGATTCTAGCTTAGTATGTCCAGATTGGCCGCTTTGTCGAAATGATCAGCCATTTACAATGCCATATAATATGTATGAATGGGTGCAGATGGGGCATCGTTTCGCCGTATTACTTATTTTCATTTGGATTGCGTACATAGCTTGGCACGCAGTAAAAGAATATAAGGATCAAAAAGTGATTTACTGGGGATGGATTATTGCTTTTATCATTGTCATTCTTCAAGTATTAGCAGGAATGCTAGTCGTATTAACAAAACTTAATTTAATAGTGTCTTTACTGCACTCATTATTTATTTCATTGTTATTCGGTCTTTTCTGCTATATGATTCTCCTTGTATATCGAAGTACAGCAAACGAGCAAAAATAAAATAGAGTACGAAGGTTATAAGCGCCTTCGTACTCTATTTTTTTTACATTAATTCAATTAATAAATCGCCCGTTGAAATGGCATCCCCAGCAGAAGCATATACTTCCTTTACAATACCATCCTTTGGCGCTTGCACGGTTGTTTCCATTTTCATTGCCTCAGTGATTAATAAATGGTCTCCTCGTTTCACCGGACTACCTTTTGATACAACAACTTTTAACACTGTGCCTGGCATTGTTGCACCAATTTGATTTGGATTGGAAGGATCTGCCTTTAACGATAAGCTTCCATCAACTTCAACCGTTAGATCCTGAATAACAAGCTCTCGTGATTGACCGTTTAATTCGAAATAAAGTACTCTTGTGCCATCATGCTGTGGTTCCCCAATGGAAACGAGCTTAATAATTAGGGTTTTCCCTTTTTCGATTTCAACTTCAATTTCTTCACCTAGCTTTAGGCCATATAAAAACGAAGGTGTATCTAAAACGGAAATATCACCAAATGAGTCCGCCGCCTTTACATAATCCTCAAATACTTTAGGATATAGCGCATAGGCTAATACATCCTGTTTCGAAGCAGGACGTCCCATTTTTTCTGAGAGTTGGGCTGTTAGCGTCTCAAAATTGACAGGCTCTAGTAGCTCACCTGGACGAACCGTAATTGCCTCTCGCTCTTTTAAAACGACTGCTTGAAGGTCTTTCGGGAAGCCTCCATGTGGTTGACCTAAATAACCTTGGAAAAATTCAATAACAGAATCCGGGAAATCGATACTCTTTCCACGCTCTAAAATATTTTCCTCATCAAGATGATTTTGCACCATAAATAACGCCATATCACCGACCACTTTTGATGAAGGTGTAACTTTTACAATGTCTCCAAATAACATATTAACTCGTGAATACATCGACTTTACTTCATCCCAGCGATCGCCTAGCCCTACTGCTTTTGCTTGCTGCTGTAGGTTACTATATTGTCCTCCTGGCATTTCATGCACATAAATTTCTGAATGCGGGCTATTCATGCCGCTTTCAAAATCAACGTAATATTTACGAATATCTTCCCAGTAGTAGGATAGCTTTTCAAGTGACGCAATATCCGCACGTACTTCCCGCTCGCTTCCCTTCATTGCGTAGAACAGTGAATTGGCACTTGGCTGTGATGTTAAGCCTGCCATTGCACCTAGGGCTGTATCGATAATATCCACGCCTGCTTCAATTGCTTTTGCATACAAGTAAATTCCGTTACCACTCGTATCATGTGTGT
Organism: Lysinibacillus sp. 54212; assembly: GCF_036662795.1. NCBI lineage: Bacteria > Bacillati > Bacillota > Bacilli > Caryophanales > Bacillaceae > Lysinibacillus > Lysinibacillus sp. 54212. Next base: position 46,949 of record NZ_JBAFWZ010000007.1, on the reverse strand, counting down.
GTAAATGAATCGGTAGACTTGTTGCATCCTTTAGCTCCGAAATTAAACGGTACGCGGCTTCTGGCTTCAATAATCCAGCCATATCTTTAATCGCTAAAATATGTGCCCCTGTAGCCTCTAGCTCACGTGCCATATCCTTATAATATTGAACAGTGTACTTTGCACGACTATCGTCCAAAATATCCCCTGTATAGCAGATGGCAGCTTCAGCTATTTTCCCTGAGTTACGTGCCTCATCAATCGCAACTTCCATCCCCTTAATCCAGTTCAGACTATCAAAAATACGGAACACATCAATGCCGGATGAGGCCGATTCTTGAATAAACTCACGAATTAAGTTGTCTGGATAATTTGTATAGCCGACCGCATTCGCCCCGCGCAATAGCATTTGGAATAGCACATTCGGTACTTGCTGACGCAGCTTTTGAAGACGTGCCCACGGATCTTCCTTAAGGAATCGGTATGCTACATCAAACGTTGCGCCGCCCCACATTTCCAATGAGAAATAGTTATGCATCAGCTTACTTGTCTCATCTGCAATTTCAAACATATCATGTGAACGTACTCGTGTTGCTAGCAGTGATTGGTGTGCATCACGGAAGGTTGTATCTGTTAACAGAACATCCTTCTGCTCCTTAATCCAATTCACTAAGCCAGTAGCGCCCTGCTCATCTAAAATTTGCTTTGTCCCAGCTTGTGGTGGAAGCAATAAATCTACTTTCGGCTTTTCAGGCTGCACAAAAATTGGCTTTGTTTTTTTCTCGATTCCCGGGAATCCATTTAAGGTTACATTACCGATATAGTTTAATAGCTTTGTTCCACGGTCTTTACGCTCTGGGAACAAGAATAGTTCAGGCGTCGTATCGATAAAGCTTGTATCAAACGCTCCTGTTAAAAATTTCTCGTGCTCTACCACATTTTCTAAGAATGGAATATTCGTTTTTACACCACGAATACGGAACTCACGTAGGTTTCGATTCATTTTTCCAGCAGCTTCTGCAAACGACATGCCCCAAGTCGAAATTTTCACAAGTAAAGAATCATAATATGGTGTTACTACGGCACCCTGGAAGCCGTTCCCTGCATCGAGACGTACGCCAAAGCCACCACTTGATCGATATACCATTAGCTTCCCTGTATCTGGCATAAAATCATTTTTCGGATCTTCTGTCGTTACACGTGACTGAATCGCATAGCCAAATAACGGAATATCATTTTGAGCTGGAATATTAATCTCAGATGAATGCAGCCCGTATCCAGCAGCTACTTTTATTTGTGCATGAACAATATCGATACCTGTAATCATTTCAGTAATTGTGTGCTCTACTTGAATACGAGGGTTAACCTCAATAAAGTAAAATTCATCGCCAGCAACTAGAAACTCTACTGTCCCTGCATTGATGTAATGAACATTTTTCATTAGTTTTACAGCGGCATCACAAATTGAATTACGTAGCTCCTCAGATATGGAGTTTGATGGTGCAATTTCAACTACTTTTTGATGGCGACGCTGAATGGAACAGTCACGCTCATATAAATGAATAACGTTCCCTTCCTTGTCCCCTAGTATTTGCACCTCGATATGCTTCGGCTTGACGATACATTTTTCAACATATACCTCATCAGAGCCAAAAGCCGCCTTCGCCTCCGATTTTGCACGCTCGTATGAGGACGCAAGCTCAGATTTGTCTTGCACCATCCGCATTCCTCGGCCACCCCCGCCAAGTGCTGCTTTGATCATAATTGGATAGCCGTAATGCTCACCGAATTCCTCTACTTCCTCTAGACTACTTACTGGTCCATCTGTTCCTGGAATAACTGGAATGCTAGCAAGAATCGCTTGTTCACGTGCTTTTACTTTATCGCCAAACATATCTAAATGCGTTGAAGTAGGACCGATAAATACGATTCCCTCTTCTTCACATCGTCTAGCAAATTCTACATTTTCAGATAGGAAGCCGTAGCCAGGATGAATGGCATCAACATTTGCATCTTTTGCAATTGCGATAATCCCTTCAATATCTAAATACGCATCAATTGGCTTTTTCCCTACCCCTACAATGTACGCTTCATCTGCCTTATAGCGATGATACGAGCCGCTATCCTCCCGTGAATAGACTGCCACTGTTTTTAGCTTCAGCTCCGTACACGCTCGGAAAATACGGATTGCAATCTCACCCCTGTTTGCAACTAAAACCTTGTTAATCCTTCCCATTTCTCCTCAACCCCTTAAAGATTTTTTCTTTTTTCCTTCTTATAGTACATGGAGACATTCACTAGAATCCCCATCGCTAAAGAAAGCATCATTATAGAAGTACCGCCATAGCTTATAAAAGGTAGCGTTACTCCGGTTAACGGGATAATTCCCGATATACCCCCTAGGTTAATAAATGTTTGGAAACCAATCCAAGTACCAATTCCACCTGCGATCATACGAGCAAGTGGATCCTGCGTCGTCATTGCAATATAGAAGCTACGTGCAACAATTAAACCGAGCCCCACAACAACAATTGCTACGCCGGCAATGCCCAGCTCCTCAGCGATAATGGCCATAATAAAATCATTTTGCGGCTCTGGTAAATACCCTAGCTTTTGAATTGACTGTCCAAGCCCTACCCCTTCAAGGCCGCCAGCACCAATCGCTAAATAACCATTAATAATTTGTAAGCCTGAACCATCAGCATATTCAAAAGGGTTAGACCAGGATTGTAGACGTCCCGCACGATTTGCATTAAAAATGGAGTCCCATTTTAAAAGCGCCACAAACACCATAATGAGTCCACCGAAGCCACTTAACACGGTAAAAAACTTTCGTAAGGATTTCCCTTTAATGCCACTTACGAGAGTAATAGAAATTGCGATAACGAATATTATAGCGAGTGCCCCTAAATCCGTTTCAATCCCGACACTGAATAGAATGACAAGCCAAATAAAAATTGGATAACCAATATCGTTCGGCTTTACATCTTGAATTGAATTTTCTTTTAAACTCTTTTTATAAAAGGAGCCAGATAAATAAAGTATAACAAACAATTTTGCAAATTCGGAAGGCTGAAACGTTGTAATACCAAATACATTGATCCAGCTTTGAGACCCAGTTTGCGCTTTCCCTATTCCGAAAAATGTCACCCATGCAAGTAAGATACCCATAATGACCATCAAGATAAACAATAGCCACTTCTTGCTATAGTGCTTATATGGGAAAAATGCACCTAGTAAAAACACAATGGCTCCAACTTTTAAGTTTGTTAATTGCTTATTATAAAAGTGATCTGGTGGTTCACCCTCTATCATTATCGCTACCATCATACTAGAACTATAAACCATTACTAATCCGAAAAGACATAGAAATAAGTATGTAAAAAATAATAGATAGTCGAAATTCCGGACATAATGTGCTAAATATCTTTTCATATTAAAACCTCATTCTAGAAAAAAAACTCAAACGCTTGCTAGCGGTTTGAGTTTTTCTTTTTATTTGTCTGTATATGCATCATGCAAAAGGGAAAGCTCTTTTTCAAGCGCATCTAGAATCCCCTTGCCCTGCTCACGCTCAATTAAGCCTAACTTCACAGCGAAATCAATCTCACGTGATAAGCCAAACATTTGCGTATCTAAAACTTCTTCATAGAGTGGACATTGTGGCATCGTTAAATGATCCATCTGAACTTTAATTAAGCGTGCAATTTTACCTGCATCCGCCTGCAACAACTCTAATGCTTTCTCCTGGAAGGAAGCTTGTGATTTCGTATCCATGAGGACGCCCCCATTATTTGATATTTCTTCGATTCTATCTTAATAAAGTTTATCTTTTCACTCGTAAAATTGCAAGTATCTATAAATGATTTAGTCAATTTCAATTATATTTATTTCTTATTTTGTAGAAATGGCGTTATACTGTAAAAGGATATAAATACAAGGGAGGATTTTTGATGAACTCAATTATTCCTATAAAAGGTGCGGTTGTTTATTCATTAACATTAGATCCGACAGTTTGGATTTTCGATGATCGCCGCCTCGATTTAACGACTTATTTCGTGACAGAAAGAGCAGCAGATAATTCGGAAGAAAAATATTTAGCCGATGTAGGCGCTCACTGGTCACGTGAAATTATGGAAGGTGCCGTCTTTCCACCAACATTAAAAACCGAGCGTAAATTTGATCGCAAAGGGATGTTAACGGGTACATTTGGAATGGCGCTTAGTCCTTTTCTTAAAAATGCGGAAATTAAACCAGAAGCAACACAGGTTGTATTCCAATGTGCAGATGGTGATGAGTACGCCTTCTCAATCGAAGAAGCCGGAACAATGATTTTCAAGTTTAGCCATGAAGGTAAGCCACTATCTGAGGATGGGCCTGTCCACGTATTATTTAATGATGGCTCAAACGTTGATAACCCTATTAAAAATGTTGTCGCAATCCGCGTACAGTAGGAGGCGAATCGATGCGAGTTAAATGTGTCATTTGTGATTCAATACACCAGCTACCGGATGACCTTCCGTTAGCTAAGAAACTACGTAATCGACCGATTCATACGTATATGTGTGATAGCTGCTACGAGCGAATCGAAAAAAACACTGAACAACGACTAGCAACCGGTAAATTTAAGTTTTTCCGCACCTCTTCTAAAATGGATGAAGAGTTTTAACAATCCTAATGAAGCCTTGAACGAGTAGAAATGTTCAAGGCTTTTCTTTGTACGATAAGAGCCCATGGATTTTTGTTACGGGGCCTTTTTTGCAAGGACATTAACCGAGTAGGGTCTGTCTCGAAGGTCTTAGAGTGGCGTTTGACGGAAGTTTCAAAAATATTGGCGGAACGAAGAACTCCTATAAAGGGATCTACACTAAATTAGGATTGTCGGTTTCAAAATAGGATTTGTCTACAGGAAAAAACCTTGAACTAAATGCTCAAGGCTTTTCTTAACCACTCTTCACAAGTTTTCGTTCAAGTAATTCCACTAATTGATACATGATCGAGGCGAAAATTGCAATGATCATTAACGCTAGTAGCACTAAATTAAAGTTAAATACTTGGAAGCCGTATATGATTAAATAGCCTAGACCTTTCGAGGATACTAGAAACTCTCCAACAATAACACCAACCCAAGCTAAACCGACGTTTACTTTTAATGTAGATATTATTGTAGGAAAGGATGCTGGTAGGATTGCCTTTTGATACATTTGAAATCTTGAGGCATTGAATGTTTGTAGCACCTTTAAATAGTTCGTATCTACGCCCTTAAATGCTGTGTAAATTACAATTGTAGAAATGATGACAGAAATAATTGCCCCCATCGTAATAATCGATGTCATTCCTGGTCCCATTACTACAATGAGGATTGGCCCCAGTGCAACTTTAGGCATAGCATTTAATACGACTAGATAAGGGTCTAAAACCTTTGAGAGAAATGGTGACCACCATAAGATGGAGGCAAGTATCGTTCCAAGTAACGTTCCGATAATAAAGCCGAGCACCGTTTCAAATAACGTCACATACATATGAGGCAATAACGTGCCATCATTTATTTTCGAAATAAATAATGTCCAAATTTTTGTCGGAGAACTGAAAATTAGCTGGTCAATCCATTTAGAACGGGACGCTATCTCCCACACACTTAAAAAGCTTATTAAAATGAGCAGCTGAAAAAAACGTACCCATCGTTTTTCCTTTAATAAAGATCTCTTATAGTCATTGTGAAGTTTGTTCAGATTCAAGGCTTTCAAGCTCCTTCCAAATCTCCTGGAAAAGCGTCGAATAGCTTGGATGGGCACGCGCGTCAAATGGAGTAAGCTGCTTAAGTTCGTCGGGTACAATAAATGTTTTGTGCAATCTACCGGGCCTTGAGGATAGCAAATATATTCGATCACTCATCGCTATCGCCTCACCAATATCATGGGTTACTAGAATCGCCGTTTTTCCGTATTGCTTTAGCATTTCCGAAACAAGATCCTCTAGCTTTAGCTTTGATTTATAGTCAAGTGCTGAAAATGGTTCGTCTAGTAATAGGATTTTCGGGTCAACGGCAAGTGTTCGTGCTAAAGCAACTCTTTGCCTCATACCACCAGATAGCTCACGAGGATATTTTTTCTCTACATTCGGTAAGCCTACATCGCGTAGTAGTTTGGAGGATATACCAGCTTGCTTTCCCTTTTCTTTTTTTAATATATTCAATCCTAGTAAAACATTATCCTCAATCGTTTTCCATGGGAATAGGTAATCCTGCTGAAGCATATAACCGATCGAAACCTCATCGTTCCCAAAAACAGACTGACCTTGGATTAGTACGGAACCACTCGTTGGTTGAATTAGCCCCGCTATAATCGATAATAAGGTTGTTTTTCCACATCCGCTCGCACCTAACAACGAAACGAACTCACCTTCTTCAATCGAAAGATGGATATTTTGAAGTGCTTCGGTCGCTGCATCCTTAGAAAAATACGTATGATGTATGTCGCTAACTTTTACAAACCCCATATTACTTCGATACTTTCTCGGCAAACGACGTATCAACTAGCTCGTTATAATCCATCCGTTTTGGTAATTCGCCCGCTTCTTCCATTACATCCTGTAAGTTATTCCACTCTTCCTCGTCTAGGATTGGATCTTTTGCATACGATTCCTGTGCACGATATCTTTCTACTACCATAGCAATTAATTCCACATCCGTATCCTCAAAATACGGTTGAATTGCTTTCGCTACATCCTCTGCACTATTTTTGTACACCCAATCCTGTGCCTTTTTTATCGCTCTCGTAAATTTCTCAATCGTTTCAGCATCGTTCTCAATAAAGCTATCCTTTGTCATAAAGGATGTATAAGGTAAATAGCCTGATTCTGTTCCGAACGAAGCGACTATATGCCCTTTTCCTTCCATTTCAAATACACTTGCTGTTGGCTCAAATAATTGTACGAAGTCGCCTGTACCTGATGCAAAGGCCGTTGCAATATTTGCAAAATCAATATTTTGAATGAGCTCTAAGTCATTGTGAGGGTCAATGCCATGCTTTTTCAATACAAACTCCCCAGCCATTTGTGGCATGCCACCTTTACGTTGACCAAGGAATGTTGAGTCCTTTAACATATCCCAAGAGAAATTGTCGATTTTTTCTCGTGCTACTAAAAATGTTCCATCCGTTTGCGTTAATTGTGCGAAATTTTTAATCGGGTCGTTTGCACCTTGAGCGGTTACATAAATCGATGTTTCAGAGCCGACTAGTGCAATATCAATGCCATCTGATAGCAGTGCAGTCATTGTTTTATCGCCACCAGGAATCGTTTTTAGTTCAACCTTCAAGCCCTCATCTTCAAAAAAACCTTTTTCAAGTGCTACATATTGCGGTGCATAAAAGATGGTGCGTGCTACTTCCCCTACTTTAACTTCCTTCAGTTCATCCTTTCCGCATGCCCCTAGAAGGAAGAGCACCATACTTGCAGCAATCATCAGGAAACTTGTTTTTACTAAACGCTTCACTCTCGTTCCTCCCTGTCGTATCCAGTTGTCTAGAGTAGGTTATGCACCTAGGAAATAAAGTGTGAATCGGTTGTAAGGTCGGTTATCCGCCCCGCAATAAAACGAAAAACTGCACTTATATCGTTAGCATAAGCTAGCAATATAAATGCAGTTTATAATTTTAACTATTTGCTTGGCGTTCTTCTCGTTTTTCACGCCATAAACGAGTTTTATAGATGATTAAAATAAGTGCAGCTACAATGAGCCCTTCAATCATCGGTAAGAATAGCGCTAAAAACGTTAGTACAATACAGCCTAAGAAAAGGAACGTATAAATAATAATGTTTTTTATTAGCGGTAATTCTTTTGCAAATCCAAGTTTAAATACGATTGCAGATAAGATGAATACTAGAATGAACACGACATAGCCAGCTGCATCATAGTTTGGTTCAAGATAATCATAAATGTACCTTGTGATTCCTGACATGCGCTTGAATGTTTTCTCGTAGCCATCATCCGGTGTAGTAGCTGTTAATAGATTTAAATTTAAAGCAAGTGTTGCTAGTGTTGTCCCCAACATCACTCATCCTTTCAAATTTAACGCGTTATTATTGCTCCATCTCCGCGTATTTTTTCTTTTTTGCAATGCGTTCACGTTCGTTTTTGTCTAAAATTTGCTTACGTAAACGAATTGACTCTGGTGTAACTTCAAGATACTCGTCATCACTTAAATACTCTAACGCTTCTTCAAGTGTCATAATACGAGGCTTTTTGATTACATTTGTTTGGTCTTTATTAGCAGAACGGATATTTGTTTTTTGCTTCATTTTCGTAATGTTTACAGTAATATCGTTTTCACGCGTATTTTCACCAACGATCATACCTTCGTAAACTTCCGTACCTGGCTCAACAAATAGTGTACCACGATCCTCAACACCCATCATACCATAAGTTGTTGATTTACCGTTTTCCATTGATACAAGTACCCCTTGGTGACGGCCTCCAACTTTACCTGCTACAACTGGTTGGTACGAATCAAACGTATGGTTAATGATCCCGAAACCTTTTGTTAACGACATAAATTCTGTTGAGTAACCAATTAAACCACGTGCTGGTACATTGAAGATGATACGCACTTGTCCGTTACCGTTGTTGATCATGTCTAGCATTTCACCTTTACGAGTACCCATTGATTCAATGATAGAACCTACGCAGTCCTCAGGTACATCAACTTGTACACGCTCAACTGGCTCACATTTTACGCCATCTACTTCTTTAATGATTACTTGTGGTTTTGATACTTGTAACTCAAAGCCTTCACGACGCATGTTTTCAATAAGAATCGATAAGTGTAATTCACCACGCCCTGAAACTGTCCAAGCATCTGGTGAATCTGTATCTTCTACACGAAGTGATACGTCTGTTTGCAATTGTGAACGTAGGCGCTCTTCGATTTTAGAAGAAGTAACCCATTTCCCTTCACGACCTGCGAATGGTGAGTTATTTACTAAGAATGTCATTTGTAGCGTTGGCTCATCAATACGTAATGGTGGTAGTGCTTCTTGATGCTCTACAGGACAAACTGTTTCACCTACGTTAATATCCTCCATACCTGAAACGGCGATTAGGTCACCCGCTTTAGCCGTTTGAATTTCTTCACGTTTTAAGCCGAAGAAGCCGAAAATCTTCGTTACGCGGAAGTTTTTCACTTTGCCGTCTAGCTTCATTAAGGCTACTTGCTGTCCTACTGAAATCGTACCACGGAAAACACGACCGATACCGATACGACCAACGAAATCGTTATAGTCAAGTAAGGCTACTTGGAATTGTAAAGGCTCTTCTGAATTGTCTACTGGTGCTGGGATATGCTCGATGATTTGCTCGAATAAGCATTTCATATTTTCTTCTTGGTTTGCTGGGTTCGGATCTAATGAAGCCGTCCCGTTTACACCTGAAGCATATACTACTGGGAAGTCTAGTTGATCGTCATTTGCATCAAGCTCAATAAGTAATTCTAACACTTCATCCACAACTTCCTCTGGACGAGCTGAATCCTTATCCACTTTATTTACAACTACGATTGGTGTTAAATTTTGCTCAAGCGCTTTTTTTAGTACGAAACGTGTTTGAGGCATACAACCCTCATATGCGTCGACTACTAATAGTACGCCATCTACCATTTTTAGGATACGTTCTACTTCTCCACCGAAGTCTGCGTGTCCTGGTGTATCTAAAATATTAATGCGAGTGCCTTCATAGTTTACTGCTGTATTCTTTGCTAGAATTGTAATTCCACGTTCGCGCTCGATATCGTTAGAGTCCATTGCACGCTCTTCTACTTGCTCATTCGAACGGAATGTACCCGATTGTTTTAATAATTGGTCTACTAATGTTGTTTTTCCATGGTCAACGTGCGCGATAATTGCGATGTTACGTAAATCTTGACGTAATTTTGTCATTATTCCACTCCATATTCTTTTTTCAGATGTTTAACTGTGATATTATAGCACAAGAAAGATGAATTGTCTTTTTGAAAATTATTGTATAACTTTGTAACATAATTTAACTGTCCAGGAGGTTAACATAATGAATAAAGCAAAACTTGTCATGTTTATTTATGCATTAGCTGCATTATTTTCAATGATTAGCATCGGCTTCTCTGTTGCACTAATCGGCGTAGTTGGCGAAGAATACGATATGGCAGGCATTATCGGCATTATTATTTCTATTGTTATCATGTGCATTATTTTCATGATGGGCTTTAAAACAAAGAAAAAATTCCGTGAACAGGGATTATTATAATTAGACTTTAGGCAAAACATTTTTTAGTTGCTTAAAAATCGGCAAACCCCGCCACTTCGCTTTTCGTGGGCGAGCGCCGAGCCTCCTCAAATTTGCAAGAGTGCAAATTCTGCGGGGTCTCGGGGCAACACGATGTTGGTCACGAAGGCGTAGTCACACGACGTGACGATCTTAGCCTTCGTTCCATTATCGCTTTCCCACAGAAGTCTACGTGGCGGGGCTTGCCTTATTGTCCAACATATTTAAATAAAATTCCCTAACTGTATACAGAAATGATTTCTTTCAGGGTAAAAACAAAGGTAGAAGCATTCCTAATTATGTAGGAGCGCTTCTACCTTTTTATTTTTCTTCAATATAATTTTCTAATAGTTGCCGATGAATGTATGGGTTAGCAATTAAAAATGTATCCGTTGATAAAAAGTCAAAAGAATTGCCACTTAAGTTCGTAGCGATAGCACCTACCTCTTTTGCAATGACCACGCCGCCTCCGATATCCCAAGGAGCTAGACGCATAGAAATATACGCATCGAGCTTACCACTTACAACAAAGGCGATTTCCATTGCTGCCGAGCCGTATGATCGTGTTCCGCGCACAGTATTTATTAATTTGATGAGCTTCTCATGATTTATTTTAGGATTTGGCGTTACCCAGCTTGCATTAATACCTATGACAGCCTCATCAATCTTTAGAGGCTGCAACTTTCTCATTGGCGAATCATTATACCATGCGCCTTCACCGGCAACGGCATAAAATAAATCTTCACGCATAACATCGAAAATATAACCTAGCTTGCCAATACCATCTACATACAGACCAACTGTAATCATAAAATGACGATGCTGCTTCACAAAATTCATTGTGCCATCGATCGGGTCGATAATCCACACGACACCGTCTAGTGAATCTACATGCTCTCCCATACCTTCTTCCCCAAGGATTTTATGAGTAGGATCAAATGCGTTAATTTTTTCGATAAAAAAAAGTTCTGTTTCTCGGTCAATATTCGTCACTAGGTCATTGGCATTCGTTTTTGTTTCAATTTTAATATCGTATGAAAACGCATTTCGAATACGTCTCCCAGCCTCGAATATCATTTCCTTTGCAAATGTATCTAAACGCTTCAAATCCATTGTATAATCACCTTCCGCTTTCTAAGCTTATGTATCAAACTAAACAATATAGTTTACCCTATCCACCTATATATAGCTATTATAACAAAAATCACCTGCTGTCCGAATATCCAGCAAGTGATTTTTTAATTGGGTATGAACTTTTTGTTACGCATATGCATGAAGACCTTCAAGTTCCTCCTGAATTTCTTTCAAGCGCTTTTTCGATTTGGAGATATCTGTTTCATTACTTTCATTCATCGCTAGGTATAAGGAGGCTAACTCATAATCAAGTTCTAGGCGTAATATTTGTTCATATTGCTTTTCAATATCCACTTTGCGTATAATTTTAATCATCTGTTTCATTATCCTCACGTCCTTTGATTTTTTTCAAAAACTTTTCATATTCTTGAAAGATGTTGTTATCAGATTTCTTCCCAAATTCTTATTAAAATAAACCTAAAAATCGAAAGGAGTTACTATTTTTGACGAATTTACAATGGACAACAAAAGACTTTGACGTTTTTAAAATCGACGGCTTAGATGCCCGAATGAACGCACTAACAACGATCATTCGCCCTAAATTTCATAGCTTGGGTGACATTTTTTCCACTTACTTTAGCACACACACAGGGGATGAATTTTTTACACATGTAGCAAAGCACGCACGCCGTACCGTGAATCCACCTAAAGATTCCTGGGTAGCATTTGCTCCGTATAAAAGAGGCTACAAGGCACTTCCGCATTTCCAGATTGGCTTGTGGAATAGCCATCTTTTTATCATGGTAGCAGTAATCTACGAAGCCCCTAACAAAGCAGAAATGGCGGAGCGCTTACTTTCTAACTTGGAGCTTTTCGATGCATTGCCAGGTGATTTTGTTATTTCAGGTGATCATATGTCACCAGAAGCAACTTCTCTAGGCGAATCAAGAGAGCAACTGTTAGAACAACTAATCCTTCGTTTACGAAATGTAAAAAAAGGTGAATTTTTAGTCGGCCGACATATCTCAGTTGAACAAGCTATTGCTCTTTCTTCAGATGAATTTTTGCAGTTAACACAGGAAACATTTGATAGGCTGCTACCCATTTACAATGTCATGGTTAACAAAAAACGATAGTCTTTCATAATATGCACAAATAACTAATAAACATACATCTTTAGGGGATTGTTTGACAGTTATTTTTTCAAGACTTCTTGAGAATAATGAGAACGATTCGTTTTTTATATGGGGAAGGTGTTTAAGGAAGCATTGACGTTTGCTAAATTCCCTGGCGACAAGTTTTGATACAGTATATGCAGTAGCGAATAGTATTGAGCAATCTGCAAAAAATAACGTAACGTAAAAAAACGGTGTAAATCAAGGTTTACCCTGATTTACACCGTTCAATAATTATTTTACAGACGAATTATTCCTCCATCCGATAACTCTTTCGCTAATTTAACAACCTTATAGCTAACATAACCACTTGCCTTTTCAAAATCACGACAGATTGTTTTTTCCTCCGCCTGTGAAGGAACGATTTCTTTAAAACGACGATACTTTGCCATAAAGTCCTCACGCTTTATGCCTTTCTCGTAAGCAGCCTCTACCGCTTCAAAAAAGTGAACAACATCGACCATTTCTTGAGTTGTCCAATCTGTTGATAATGGATATGAATATTCCATACACTAACCTACCTTTAGTTTATTGCCCCCATTTTATACGTATTGCCTCTGCTTGTACAACCATTCGCTCAATTAATTCGGCTACAGTAGGGACATCGCTAATTAAACCAGTGACTTGACCTGCCCAGCCAAAGCCTTGTGATTCTTCTCCATCGTATATAAACCGTTTATTAGCTTTACCACTTATATAATCCTTTAACGCTTCATACGTTGGCGTTTTTCTTTCAATCGCTAGGATTCCCTCTGTAAAATCGTTTCGTAGCGCTCGAGCAGGTGCCCCGATTGAACGTTTAATTACCGTTGTATCCGCTTCAGTGCTAGAAAGTAGCGCTTGTTTATAGGCTTGTGAAGCATGAACACATTCCTTCGTTGCGATAAATCGCGTTCCCATTTCGATTCCTTCTGCACCTAATGCATGTGCAGCCATCCAGCCACGACCGTCACCAATTCCTCCTGAGGCAATAACCGGTATGGATACGCTATCGACGACTTGCGGAACGAGCACCATTGTTCCTACATCATCTCGCCCTAAATGCCCGCCGCCCTCTTGCCCTACGACCATAACGGCATCTGCGCCTAATTCTTCAGCCTTCTGTGCCTGACGACGTGCTGCAACTAGCACAAGTTTTTTACAAGAGGAGTCCTTTAAAATTTCAAAAATCGGTGCAGGATTACCACCTGTCATTGTGACAACAGGTACCTCCATTTCCTTTGCCACCTCTACCATTCCTTGGTAGCCCTTTCCGTGCATACCAATGGCAAAATTGACGCCAAAAGGCTTATTCGTTAACGCTCGAACTTTTTCTATTTCATGACGTAGCTCGTCTGGTGAGGACAGGCTCATCGCCGTTATTTGCCCCAAGCCCCCAGCATTTGATACCGCTGCCGCAAGCTCTGCATAAGCTAAATACGCAAGACCGCCTTGAATAATCGGATATTGAATATTTAGTAATTTCGTAATACGTGTTTCCCAGTTCATCTTATTACCCCCTAATATTTTTATTATTCCTTATAGTTCATACCCTACAATGTTTTCAGATCAATTAGTTGAATTATAAAGCGAGTTCTCTCTCCCCCATTGTTTTCATCGGCATACACAAATTACTATTCTACATATAATTTCTGTACAATTTTTCGCATATACCTATACTCATATAGAGGCGTAGGATCTTCCACATAAAAACCCGTCATCATTTCATGTAATTTTTTATAGTCACACCGGTCAATAGGTGCTATAATTCATTTGTTTCAAATATTTAATATAAGTGAGGTGGTACCTGCGTTGTCACAGTTAGAGACTCCTTTGTTCGACGTTTTACTCAAGCATCGAAACAGACATCCGATTCAGTTCCATATTCCGGGGCATAAAAAGGGCCAAGGGATGGACCCGGCGTTTCGAGAGTTCGTCGGCGACAACGTTTTATCAATTGATTTAATCAATATTGCTCCACTAGATGATTTACACGCACCAAAGGCAGCCATTAAAGAAGCTCAAAATTTAGCTGCTGAGGCATTCGGTGCTGATTATACATTCTTTTCCGTTCAAGGTACTAGTGGCGCTATTATGACGATGGTTCTGACCGTCGTCGGTCCAGGTGATAAAATACTCGTACCACGGAATGTTCATAAATCGATTATGTCTGCCATCGTATTTGCTGGAGCGATTCCTATATTCATCCATCCTGAAGTGGATAGTGAGCTAGGGATTTCTCACGGGATTTCACCAGAATCAGTGGAAAAAGCACTTACGAAATACCCAGATGCAAAGGCAGTTCTAGTCATTAATCCAACATACTTTGGCTTTGCAGCGGACTTAAAGCGCATCGTCGAAATTGTACACGATCGAAACATCCCTGTAATTGTAGATGAAGCGCATGGTGTGCATATTAAATTCCATGATGAATTACCTTTATCTGCTATGCAGGCCGGTGCTGATATGGCAGCAACAAGCGTACATAAGCTTGGTGGCTCTATGACAGGTAGCTCCATTTTGAATGTACGTGAAGGGCTTGTCTCTGCTAAACGAGCACAATCAATTTTTTCTATGCTAACAACAACATCTACTTCTTACCCACTCTTAGCATCGTTAGATACTGCTCGCCGTCAGCTTGCAGTTCACGGCTATGATTTAATAGATGATGCGATTCGTTTAGCAAAGGATACACGTAAGCGTATAAATGCGATCCCACACTTAACTTGTGTTGGACGCGAGAAGCTACATTCCTCCGCAACGTATGATATGGATCCTTGTAAGCTATTAATTAGTGTGAAAGATTTAGGTATTACAGGTCACGATGCAGAAGAATGGTTACGACATAATGCTAATATTGAGGTTGAGCTTTCAGACCTTTATAACCTTTTATGTTTAGTCACACTAGGTGATACGAAAAAGGAAATGAATCTACTAATAAACGCTTTAACACGTATGTCCCAGGCGTATGATTCTGAGGCTACTGTTACTATTCCGAACGTCAAAGCACCTGAAATTCCGGCACTTGCAATGTCTCCACGTGATGCCTTTTATGCTGAAACGGAAGTCATTCCATTAGCCCAGGCACATGACCGAATTTCAGCTGAATTTATAATGGTTTATCCACCTGGAATACCAATTTTTATTCCAGGCGAAGTGATAACAGAAGACAATATTAAATATATTCAAATGAATATTGAAGCTGGTCTTCCGGTTCAAGGACCAGAAGATGCTACTTTAAAAAACATTCGTGTTATTAAAGAACGTCAAGCAATCTATTAAAAGCTCAGATCCCTAAGAGATTGGGGATCTGATTTTTTACATAAATATCATGACAAATAAAGGGCACATAAATGCACCTAGCACCGCGCTTAATCCCATCGAAAGTGAACCAATCGATAAGTCTTCCTCACTATATTCCTTTAATTTCGTTAATCCTACACCATGTGATGCACTGCCCATCGACACGCCCCGACTAATCGCTGTATCTATTTTTGCTAGCTTGTATAGGAAAGGTCCAAAAATAGCCCCAGTAAACCCTGCTACCATTACAAGAACAGCCGTTAGTGGTGCAATGCCATGAATAGACTCACTCACCTGCATAGCTACTGGTGTTGTTAATGATTTTGGTAGAGCGGTTAGCAGAAAATCTTCACTTGCCCCAACTAATTTCAAAAGTGTAAACACACTAATAAGTCCTGATAGCATACCTACGACTAAGCTTGTGACAATCGAATATTTATATTTAAAAATGAGTGCCCGCTGATTATAAAGTGGGAATGCAAGCGCTACTACTGCGGGACCGAGCATATTTTGAATCCACTGTCCCCCTTCCATATATGTATCATAAGGAATATTAAATAGAAGTAAAATAATAACAGTAATGATTGTGACAGTTAATATCGGTAATAAGAACGGATGGCTATATTTTTCGTATAGCTTTTGCATGGCAATAAACAGGACAACGGTACTAACGATGACTGCTAGCCCTAGAAGCACTTGCTGCATATTCTGTTTCCTCCTGTTCTGACTGTTCTTTCTTCTCGATAAATTGACTAACTTTTCCTGCAATCCAAATGGTGAATAGTGTACTAATGATCACGGCCAATACTAAATAAAAGCCCGCCATCGTCAATAGCTCTGGATATTCTATTACCCCTGCTGTAGAAGGTATAAAAAAGAGCGTTAAAAATGCTAGCATAAACCCTGCGCCATCTTGAATATATCCAACTTTAATTAGTTTAAAATATAGGGATAGCCACAATAATATTAGCCCAATGATACTCGCTGGAATAATGATTCCTGTTAGCTCCACAATAAGGACACCGAGATAATAATAGATAGTTAGTATGCCAATTTGTGCTATGATTCGTAATATTCGCATCCCAATCACCCTCTCTTTCTATGCATTCATTGTACGCCTGTAGGAAATCATTGTCTATTTACTTTTCTAAAATAAATAAAAGAAATCGTTTCTTAAACGAAGGAAATACAGACAAATATGACAAAAGCGTAGCCATCCTGTTTTTTAGGACACTACGCTTTTGGTTATTTATATTCGAAAGTTTAAGGGGATAATATTCGTTTTGTCCTAGTCCAAGTTAAGAACAAAATGCCTCTGTTTGCTTTTCTGTTAGCTCAATTTCAAAGCCTAGATCCTCTAACATACGATAATCGCTGTTTGCTTCTTGCCCTTCTGTCGTTAAATAATCTCCAACAAATATACTGTTAGCTGCATACATCCCAAGTGGCTGAAGGGAACCAAGATTCACTTCCCGACCACCCGAAATACGAATTTCCTTCGTAGGGTTCATATAGCGGAATAACGCCAATACTTTTAAGCAATAGCGAGGGTTTAAATCCTTTGTTCCCTCTAGCTTTGTGCCATCAATTGCATTGAGGAAGTTAACTGGAATCGAATCTGCATCTAATCCGTGTAGCGCACGTGCAATATCGACAACATCCTCTTTCGTTTCCTTCATACCGATAATCGCTCCAGAGCAAGGTGAAATGCCATGTTTTTTAGCGATTTCCACCGTATTTACACGATCCTCGTACGTATGAGATGTCGTAATATATGAATGGTGACGCTCTGATGTATTTAAGTTATGATTGTAACGGTCAACACCTGCTTCTTTTAGCTGCTGTGCTTGCTCTTCCTTTAATAGCCCTAAGCATGCACACACCTTTAAACCATATTTATCCTTTATTTCTGTTACAGCTTCACTTACGACATTTACATCTTTACGCGTTGGGCCACGTCCACTTGCTACGATGCAATATGTACCTATTTTATTTTCAAACGCACGCTTCGCACCTTCTAATATCTCTTCCTTTGTAATAAAAGGATATTTTTCGATTGGTGCTGTTGATTTTGAAGACTGTGAGCAATAGCCGCAATCCTCTGGACAATACCCGCTTTTCGCATTCATAATCATATTCAGCTTTACTTTTTTACCATAATAGTGCTTACGGATTGAAAATGCCCCGTCCATCAGCTTTAATAGCTCGTCATCCTCACTATTTAAAACCGCTAATGCCTCTTCATTGCTCAGTACTTTACCTTCAATAACTTCTTGCGCTAATTGTAACCAATTCACTAAATATGCTCCTTTTCTACTCTAACAATTTTTAATGCTCGTGCAGTACGAAATACCGGATACAGTCGCTCGGCTAATAAAGCGGAAACGATTGCTAAACAAAAATCTGCTACGATACTATTTAAGAACCCTACTACCAAAATATGTGCCAGACTTGTTTTCACATCTAGCCAAAAATTAAGGGAAACGTAAAGATAGGGTACAGCTATTGCATAAATCAGAAATAATCCTACAACGTTTGCGCCGATAAAGTGCTTTCTTGTCGGTGCTTCTACTTTTTCTAACATCCATCCAATAATAAATGCAGCCATTGCAAAACCTATTAAAAAACCAAATGTGGGCTGCATGACATACGTAATACCCCCACCCTGCGTAAATACAGGTAATCCAACCAAACCAATGCCAATATAAACGAGCTGACTCCATAAACCATTTCGACTCCCGAGTAAGCAGCCTGCTAAAAAAACAAAAACAATTTGTAATGTAAATGGTACAACTGGTAATGGTACCTTAATAAATGCACCGATTGCTGTTAAAGCGGCAAACATCGCAATCATCACAAGTGAAAGCGTTGATTGACGTTGCTGCATACGTTTATCCCTCCCGTTCTGCAAAAAATTCCTCTATTGTTTCTTTCGTTATCCTAATCATAAATTGCATTTCAGCATCAGAAATAATATATGGCGGCATAAAATACAAAATATTCCCAAGCGGTCGGATCAGTAAGCCTTTCGCTAGGGCCCGCTTATATATTTGATAGCCTATCCTCTCTTCACTTCGTAACGGCTCTTTCCTCTCCCGATTCGCTACAAGCTCGATTGCCCCAACGAACCCAATTTGTCGATATTCACCCACATATGGCATCGCAGAAAATGCCTCTGTAGCTAGCATTCTCATCCTCTCTCCCTTAGACTGAATAATTTCGATGTACTGTTCCTCTTCAAAAATCTTCAATACTTCAAGCGCTACACGGCAAGCGAGTGTGTTTCCCGTGTAGCTATGCGAATGTAAAAATGCCTTCATCGTTCCATAGTCATCGTAAAAGGCCTCGTATACTTTATCTGTCGTTAATACAGCGGAAAGTGGTAAATACCCGCCTGTTAAGCCTTTCGATAAGCACATAAAATCAGGAGAAATTCCAGCTTGTTCACAGGCAAATAATGTTCCTGTACGGCCAAAACCAACCGCTACCTCATCAGCAATAAGGTGTACATCATACTTTGTACAAGATTCGCGCAGTCGCTTTATGTAAATCGGCGGATACATTTTCATTCCTGCCGCTGCCTGAATAAGTGGCTCAATAATGACAGCTGTAAGTTCCTCATGATGTGCGACTAGCTCTTCTTCTACATAGGAAATACATGGCGCGTGACAGCTTTCAGGGTGCTCATTAAACGGACAACGGAAACAATCAGGTCCCTTCGCCCTTACCGTATCGAGTAATAATGGCTGATACACTTCATTATAAAGATCCACACCACCTACCGACAACGCCCCCAACGTCTCACCGTGATAAGCATCGGTTAAGGCAAGAAATCTCTTTTTAGTCTGTTTTCCGCTTTGCATATGATATTGAAAGCTCATTTTTAAAGCGACTTCAATAGCAGAGGATCCGTTATCTGCAAAAAACACCTTGTTTAAGTCATCTGGTGTTAACTCCACCAATTTTTCTGCTAATTTTACAGCTGGCTCATGCGTAAAATTAGCAAATATAGCATGCTCCAGCGTAAATGCCTGCTCACTTAAAGCTTGGCTAATTCGAGGATTAGCATGTCCAAATAAATTCACCCACCAGGATGACACAGCATCTAAATATCGATTGCCATGCTCATCGTAAAGCCACACGCCTTCCCCTTTTTTTATGACAATAGGTGGGAAGCTCTCATAATCCTTCATTTGCGAGCAAGGATGCCAAACATGCTGTAAATCTTTAACCTGTAAGTCAGATAACCTTTTTGTCATGTTGATACAGCCTTTCAAATAATGATGTTCCCTTGATTGAATAATGTACTACCTCAGTTATGCCGTTAAGCTGTGGAACAACAGCATAGGGTAGCGGACAATGCTGGATAATAGTATCAATATTGTTTTGTTCCATTTTGCTACCGGTATCTCCGTTAAAAACGATACCTAGCACTTCAATGCCTCGTGAAGCTAATGCCTCTAGAGTCAACAACGTGTGATTGATCGTCCCAAGCCCTGTACGAGTAACGACAACAACAGGTAACTGGCTTTTTAAGATCACATCGAGCAAAGTTTCCTGCCCTTCACTATCCAGTGGAACAAATATGCCCCCTGCCCCTTCACAAATTACGGCATCATATTGTTGTTGCAGTTTTTTTATATGCCCCAATATGCGCATCGTATCAATTTGCCTGCCCTCCAGCGCAGCAGCAAAATGTGGTGATGCAGGCTCCTTAAATGAGTATTCATTTAATTCTTCTCGCATAAGTTTTTGCAGAGAATACTTTTCGTACATTGTTGTATCAAAATAATAGGCTTTCTCCTGCTCTATTACCTCACCTGTTTGCACCGGCTTGTACGGTGATACCTGCAGTCCTTGCTCCTGTAACTGACGCATAAACAACGTCGTAATACATGTCTTCCCAACATCGGTATCCGTACCAACGACCCAAAAATGTTGCATTGTTAACCTCCCCTCTATTTGTGTTAACCTAAACAATGAATAAGTTAACACATTTGAACTTATATTGTAAATGCCCTTTTATGAAACAAAATGCTACATTAGACAATCCAAATGATGAATAGATTATGTTATAGTAAAGTCCAATCATATGGAGAAAGGGGATTTTACTATGTTTAATAAGAGATTTCGTGAGATTGTAATAAATGGGGAGGGATGTGCAAAATAATGCATAAAACCTCCCAAAAGTAACTAACAAACTTTTTAGGAGGCAATTCAATTGAGTACGATCAATATGAAAAATTTAGGGCTTACTGAAGCAATGCTCCAGGAAGCTGAACAATACAAACATCTATACATTGGACGAATATCATCCCAATCTAAAAATTTATACAAAGTAATAACAGAACATGGAGAATTGATAGCTGAAATATCCGGAAAATTTCACCATAGTGTAAACGACCTAACAGACTATCCATCTGTTGGCGATTTTGTCATGATTGACCGAACAGATCATAACGATGGCAACGGGATTATTCATCAAGTTCTCACTCGGAAAAGTGTGTTTGGGCGAAAAGTGGCAGGTTCTACAACTAACACACAAATTGTCGCAACGAATATCGATATCGTTTTTATTTGTATGTCACTAAACAATGACTTTAACCTTCGTAGATTAGAGCGCTATCTTTCTATCGCTTGGGATAGCGGGGCGACACCCGTTATTGTGCTGACAAAAGCAGACTTATGCCAAGAAATTGAGCAAAAACTGAGCGAAATATATGCGATTGCAATAGGTGTAGATGTACTCGTAACAACTAGTATGTCTGATACTGGACATCACCCTATTACTAATTATCTTTCACTTGGTCGAACGGTAGCATTTATTGGCTCATCAGGCGTTGGAAAATCAACCTTAATCAACCGTCTTCTCGGTCAACATGTTTTGGGGACAAATGAAATAAGAAATGATGATAAGGGTAGGCATACTACGACAAGACGTGAATTACTTCCGTTACCAGATTTAGGTGTCGTAATCGATACGCCCGGTATGCGAGAACTCGGCATTATTAGCGCTGATTTAGCTAAATCTTTTGCTGACATTGATGAGCTCGCCTCTCAATGCCGCTTTAGTGATTGTATGCATCAAACTGAGCCAAACTGTGCTGTCCAAAAAGCGATTCAGGATGGCACTCTAGCAATAGAAAGGTTGGAAAGCTATCGAAAACTTCAAAAGGAAACAAAGTATGATAGCTTAAATGCCAAAATGATTGAAAAAGAAAAGCTAAATAGCATGTTCGGCACTGTGGGCGGGATGAAAAATGCGAGGAAATTCCTAAAAGAGCAACATAGCCAAAAAGGACGAAAAAAATGACAACCGGCAAATAAGCTACTTCATTAATTTTTCTTTTTGCTCAACTCTTTAGAGTATTCGGTATATGTGCAATTTCCGATAAGAAAGATATTGTAACTTTAAAGGGGCTATCCAACTAATGGATAGCCCCTTCTTTCATCTAAATTAACACATTTAAACGGTTACACGCCTCTTCATATTCGGCTTTAAGCTGCTCAACTATTTGCGCGATTGTTTGACGTTCTGAAATCGCAGCCACTCCCTGTCCTGCTGAGAAAATATCTCGCCATGCCTTATGATCATCAAAGTCCATTTTCCCTCTGCCATTTGATAGATCAGCTACATTAATACCACTTGCTGTTAGTGATGGAATAAGGAAATTCGCATTGACACCACTGATTGCATCTGTGTAAATAATATCCTCACTAGAGCTACTAATAATCATATCTTTATAAGCATCCGTTGCATTTCCTTCTTCCGCTACAATAAAACGTGTGCCCATATAAGCATAATCAGCACCGATTGCTCGAGCAGCGGCAACATCTGCTCCGGAAGATAGTGCCCCAGCTAAAATGATTTCCCCGTTGAAGAATGATTTTACTGCTGCTACAAAGGCGAATGGATTTAACAGCCCACCATGCCCCCCTGCACCTGCACATACTAAAATAAGCCCATCTACACCAGCCATCGCTGCTTTTTTCGCATGCTTTTCAAAAATGACATCCGAATACACTTTTCCACCATAGCTATGAACGATTTCGACAATCGGTGTTGGGTTGCCTAGCGATGTAATAACAAGTGGTGGCTGAAATTTTTTAATTAACTCCACATCTTCATCATAGCGTGGATTTTCCCCTTTATGGCAAATAATATTCACACCCCATGGCTCACTTGGTAACGCCTCTTTAATTTCTGTTAGCCATTCCTCACAAACGCTTGTTGGACG
Source organism: Lysinibacillus sp. 54212 (assembly GCF_036662795.1). Taxonomy (NCBI): domain Bacteria; kingdom Bacillati; phylum Bacillota; class Bacilli; order Caryophanales; family Bacillaceae; genus Lysinibacillus; species Lysinibacillus sp. 54212. The sequence goes on along the minus strand of NZ_JBAFWZ010000007.1, from coordinate 23,907 downwards.
TGCATTTAACAATGGAAATGTACCGATGACACCTCCACGTGAAGACTCAATCACCATCTTTGGATTGGAAACTAAAAACATAGGTGCCACGATTACTGGCAAATTCATAAAAAACACCCCTTTTTCTCGTAATATACTTAAAGTTCTGCGAAAAAATGAATAATCCTTCATTTTTTAAAATTTTATTTAGGAAAAATAATCTCCACCAGATTAAATCTTGAATTCGAGATATTTTCGTTGCTTCGTTTTCACTTGCGTGGTAAAGTGATGCTACAGCCTAAGGAAAGGAGGAAGCAGGATGCGAAAACATACACTCGGATCCCTCACTTGGCTTCGTATGATGCGCTTTACAAACCAAAGTAATCAGTTGTCCAATGAATTTTTAAAGCGATTCAACTTAACAACTGCTCAATTTGACGTGTTAATCCAAATTCAAACTTATGCACCCTTAACACAATCCGAATTAGCGGACAAAGTAACGGTTACTCAGGGTGGCATTTCACGAATGCTGGCAAGACTTGAAAAAGAAGGTCTCATCCAACGAAAGCAACATTGGAAGACAAAAACGATTTCATTAACGAAAAAAGGTGAGGAATTAATGGATCTTGCCACTCCACATCAGCTTAACTTTCAATCCTCTTTATTTGACGATGTATTAACTGAAGAGGAATTAAAAAACTTATATACACTACTATCTAAAATTGAAAAGCATAGTAAAACAAAAAAATTACCTCCCTCGTAATTTTTTTCTACCATCACTTGCTTAATCAATTGAAAATGGAGGCAACACAATGAACAAATTAAGTGGACATCATCATATTTCAATGTTGACGAAAAATGGACAGCGAAATAATGAATTTTATACAAAAATTCTCGGTTTACGCCGTGTTAAGAAAACAGTCAACCAAGATGCACCTTCAATGTATCACCTATTTTACGGTGATTTAACGGGTAGTGCTGGCACAGAGCTATCGTTTTTCGAAATGCCAGTTGCTGGACGTACGATCCGTGGAACAAATGCAATCACAAGAATCGGACTATTAGTTCCGAGCTATGAAAGCCTCGAGTATTGGAAAAATCGATTCACCTTATTAGGTGTGGAGCATAGTGAAATCACAACATATGCCGGCAAAGATGCACTATTTTTTGAGGATCATGAAGGCTTACGTATGGTATTACTAAATCATGAGGGCCAAAACATTCCTGCTCACTGGCAAGCTTGGTCGGATTCATTGGTATTAGAAGAACATCGTATTTTAGGGATGGGAACAGTTGAAATCACTGTCCGCTATTCTAATCGAACGGTAAATTTATTAAAAGAGCTTTTCGGCTATACGGTTGTTTCTGAACATGATAAGGAAGTTCGTTTACAATCGATTGCCGGTGAAGCACTTGGTGAAATTGTCGTCCTAGAACAACAAGGACGGAGTGAGAAGCCGGGTCGTGGAAGTATTCATCATTTAGCTCTACGTGTGAAAACAGTAGAAGAATTACGAGAATGGCATGCGCGAATTAAGGAGCGGGGGCTTGATAGTTCCGGCGTTGTCGATCGCTACTATTTCCAAAGCTTATATTTCAGAGACCGGAACGGAATTCTATTCGAAATGGCAACTGATGGACCAGGCTTTACGGTCGATTCCTCTGTTGAAGAGCTAGGAAAAGAACTTGATTTACCACCCTATTTAGAAGCAAAAAGAGCAGAAATTGAAGCCATTTTAGAGCCATTAGATTAAAGGAGGTTAATCATGATGGAGCAATATAGAATCGATACATCAAAAGGAATGTAATTTGGGCTGTATTCCTTAGGAGACCATATTCCGAACCCATTAACAGGGGAACGTATTTCACAGCAACAACGAATTCAAGAGCTAATTGAGGCAAGTAAGCTAGCAGAGCAAGCAGGTATTGACATATTTGGTATTGGAGAAAGCCACCAAACGTACTTTACAACGCAGGCACATACAGTCGTCCTTGGTGCGATTGCTCAAGCAACTGAAAAAATTAAGCTTGCTAGCTCAGCTACCGTGCTTAGTGTTTCTGATCCGGTACGTGTGTACGAGGACTTTGCCACAATTGATTTAATTTCAAATGGGCGTGCAGAAATCGTGGCCGGGCGTGGCTCTCGTGTAGGTGCCTATCATTTACTAGGGGTAGACGTACAAAACTATGAGGAAATATTCGAGGAAAAATTAGCGCTATTGAAAAAAATTAATGACGAGGAATATGTCACATGGGAAGGCAGGTACCGTGCGCCGCTTCACAATGCTCCAATCCTTCCACAGCCAAAAAACGGCCTATTACCTATTTGGCGTGCAGTTGGAGGGCCTCCTGGAAGTGCTATTAAGGCAGGTTATATGGGAATCCCCATGATGCTCACGACTTTAGGTGGACAGGCTATTAATTTTAAACCTTCTGTTGATGCCTATCGTGAGGCTGCACAGCGAAGCGGCTTTGATCCAGCCTCTCTACCAATAGCAACAGCAAGCTTATTTTATGTGGCGGAAACGACAAAAGAGGCTTTACAGGGAATGTATCCTCATATTAACGGTGGCTTCCAAGCAATTCGTGGCGCTGGCTATCCGGAGCAGCAATTTGCACAAGCGCCCGATACAAGTGATGCTTTAATGGTCGGTAGCAAAGAACAAATTATTGAAAAATTACTTTACCAATATGAATTATATGGCATGCAACGTTTTATGGCACAAATCGATTTTGGTGGCGTACCATTTGAAAAAATTATGAAAAATATTGAGATGATCGGGAATGATATTATTCCAGCGATAAAAAAATATACAGCAAAATAAGGATAAATATAGGAATAGGCTACTTTGCTTAAAGCAGATAGTCTATTTTTTGTGCATAGTTAAGAGCTTTTATTAATACAATTCTATTATATACTTCTATGAATTTCACTAGATTTTCCATCTTTAATCTTTGCAATAGTTTTCTATTATTAACTTTTAAGGAGGGTTCTTATGAATTGGGATTATGAATATGACGTTGTTGTAGTAGGTTCAGGTGCCTCGGGATTCTCTGCCGCCATTACGGCTAAAAATGAAGGCCTACACACATTATTAGTAGAAAAAGAGCAGCACTTCGGTGGTGCCTCTGCTCTATCTGGTGGAGGTGTTTGGATTCCAAATAACAGGTATTTAGTAGAAGCAGGTGTCGGAGATAGTTTCCAAGAAGCGAAAACATATTTAGACGCTACTATCGGCGATGGCGTATCCGATGAAATCAAAACAACGTATTTAAACAAAGGAATTGAAATGCTTGATTATTTCCATAAGAACACAAAGCATATGCGGTTTTCCTATGCAAACAATTATTCTGATTATTACCCGCAGCTACCAGGTGGGAAAGGACAGGGCCGCTCTATTGAACCATTAATTATTAATACAAATCAATTAGGGGATTGGAGAGACAAGTTAAAGCCACCTACCCTATCAACAAAAGGATTTGTTATGACGGGCCAAGATTTCCACAAGGTCAACATGATTACGAGAACGTGGGAGGGGAAAATCCGCTCGTTATCATTAGGCTGGCGTTTAATACAGCACAAGCTATTCCGAGTCAATTACGCTGCACTCGGGCAAGCATTAATTGCTCGTATGGCACTTTCCTATAAGGATTTAAACGGTGAGCTTTGGTTAAACACACCTTTTGTAGATTTTATATTTGAAGATGACCGAGTTGTCGGAATCCAAGTAAAAAAAGACGAGAAAGCCTTATACATTAAAGCGAATAAGGGCGTGATTTTAGGCTCTGGCGGTTTTTCCAAAAACCAAGCGTATCGTGATAAATATTTACCATCCCCTACCGATGTTGGCTGGACAAGTTCACCAGTCGGACAAACTGGTGATATTTTAACACCCGCTGAAAAACTAGGAGCTCAATTTGACCTAATGCATAAAGTGTGGGGTGCCCCATCGATTATCGACCATAAAGGCGTACCATTCTTCTTAGTAGCAGATCGTGGTATACCGAATATGATTATCACGGATCAGGATGGAAAACGCTATATTAATGAACCAACACCGTATCATGAATTTGTCGACCGTATGTATCTTCATAATGAGAAAACGGGTGGAAAGGCGATTCATTCGTGGATTATTTTTGATGGACGAGCTAAAAAACGCTATATCTTTGCAGGGCAATTCCCGGGACAGGATTTCCCGACACCATATTATGAGCATGGCATTGTGATAAAAGCAGACTCTATCAAAGAGCTAGAGGAGAAATTACACATGCCAGGAAATAATTTAGTTGACACGATCCAAACATTCAATGAATATGCGAGGAACGGCAAAGATTTAGATTTTCATCGCGGGGAAACAGCACATGATCGCTATTACGGCGATCCAACACTTAAAAATCCTAATTTAGAGGAGATTAATGTTGGACCTTATTATGCGCTTAAGGTGTTCCCAGGTGATATCGGAACAAAGGGCGGCGTTGTTATTGACAAAGATGCCAGAATCGTAAAAGAGGATGGAACGGTGATTCCTGGCGTCTATGCCTGCGGGAACTGCTCTGCATCCATTATGGGTGAAGCGTATCCTGGCCCGGGAGCTACACTAGGACCTGGTATGACATTTGGCTATTTGGCCGCCATGCATTGTAAGAATGAGGTTCCTACCCATAAGGCTGGAATGCAAAGTGAAGTTCATAGCTAGTTAAATGTAGTAGCTGCTCAAGCTCTTGATTTTTAGAACGAAGGCAAGAATGCGTTTCCGAGAGTGAACCGAAAATAACTAATGTGATGGTAAAGGGGATTTTTAAAATGGAACAAGCTATTTCAACGAATCTTAGTGCAATCTTTAACAAGCAGCAAAAGTATCAATGGGAAGTCCGTCAAACAGATGCAGCGACGAGGAAGGTAAAACTACAGAAGCTACTCCATGTTTTACAATCCTATAGCGAAGAAATTATACAGGCCGTAAGACAGGATGTGGAGAAGCCAGCGTTTGAAATCGTCAACGAAATCACCGCCGTAACTAGCGGAATCCAGTATGCGATTGCAAATATTGAAACGTGGATGCTGCCTGAGGAAGTGGAGACTCAGCCTGGCACGAAAGCTCAAATAGTCTACGAGCCTAAAGGTGTTGTTTGTATTTTTGGTACATGGAACGCCCCGTTAACGGTTACCATACACCCATTAGCAGAAGCAATAGCGGCTGGAAACTGTGTCATACTAAAGCCCTCAGAACATATGCCAACACTCGCAACTTTAACACAAAAGCTCTTAGCAGAAGTGTTCGAAGAGCAGGAAGTGGCTGTTGTATTAGGAGATGCCAGTGTGGCGAACGAGCTATTAGAGCTCCCGTTCAATCATTTCTTTTTCACAGGCGGCTCAAAAATTGGCAAGCTCATTATGACGGCAGCTGCAAAGCACCTTGCGTCTGTCACACTAGAACTTGGCGGGAAATCACCTGTAATTGTAGATCGCAATGTGGATTTAGAGCGAACTACAATGCGGTTAGCTTGGGGAAAATTGCTTAATAGCGGACAAATCTGTATCTCGCCGGATTATGTATTTGTCTATGAGGAAGATTTGAACGCATTCGCAGAGCATTTTGAACAACATGTCCGCAATAGTATTTATGATGCACAAGGAAATCTTTGCAAGGAGGACCACACACAAATTATAAACGCCGCGAACTTTACTCGTTTAAAAAATCTTGTAGAGGATGCCATTTCAAAAGGCGCTACCGTACTATCGGGCGGGCATTTTGATGAGGAATCTCGACGTATCGAGCCTACCTTATTAAGCAATATTACGGAGGATATGGAAATTACGCATGAGGAGATTTTTGGTCCAATTCTATTAGTGTTGCCGTATCAGGATGTTGAGAATGCTCTTGCATACATTCGTTCAAAACCACAGCCGCTTGCCTTATATTTATTTAGTGAAAATGAGGGGCTTGTTCAGCATATATTGCAAACAACCTCTTCTGGCGGTGTAACAATTAATGATATTTATTCGCACAATACCCACCCGAACCTACCTTTTGGAGGTGTAGGTAACTCTGGTGTCGGAAGCTATCACGGGATCCATGGCTTTAAAGGCTTTTCTCACGCCCGCGCTGTGTTTACCGCTATACCTCAGGAATACGAGCCATTTGTTATGCCTCCTTATAAAGGAAAGCTCGAAATGCTACAGCAAAAATATAAATAAAGTAAGAAAAATGTAAGCGTCCCGTTTAGCCACGATAAGCGCCGGCAGCTAGAGCGAGAAAATGCTCAAACCCTAAAAAAATTATACTTTCTTATACAGTAATCAAGGGGCTACCTAGAAAGTTTTGACTTTCTGGGCAGCCCCCTTGTTAAATGATTCAAATGCTTATATTTATTCAGTTCTATCAGTATTTAAACGTCTGTATAGATTCCTGCAAATCAACGGCCATTTTTGCTAAATGGGTTGAGGCTGCTGCTACTTCTTCCATAGCAGCATTTTGCTCCTGCGATGAAGCTGCTACACTTTGTACATTTGTACTTGATTTGATCGATACTTCGCTAATGATATCAATTTCCTTCACGAGCTTTTCAACGTCTAGGTGAATCGCACGGATAGCCTCTGTAACTGACTCGGCCTGGCTTTGTACATCATGGATGGCATCGTTTATTGTTAAGAAATTATCGCGTGCCACAGATACTTTTTCACGACCAACCTCAACAGAATGATTACTATTTTGCATATCATCCTCAATGATACGCGTGCTTTCAGTAATCTGAGTAACAACCTTTTCAATATCTCCAGCAGCTAAACTAGATTCATCTGCTAGCTTACGAACTTCCTCTGCTACAACGGCAAAGCCTTTTCCATGCTCACCGCTTCTTGCTGCTTCTATAGAGGCATTAATAGCAAGAAGGTTCGTTTGAGTCGCAATATTTTTTATAACATTAACAGCTGATACAATTGCCGCTGTATTTTCATCTAAATCCTGTACACGTGTGCTTAGTTCTACAGTGTTATCTGATATTTCATCCATTTGCCTGGTTAAATCTCGGACAGATGAACGCCCTGTGCTCGCCATATTCTTCGTTTCAACAGCTGCTTCATTCACATGCTCTATACTTTGTGAAATTTCATCCATTTTCTTCAGTATATGCGAGGATAAGCCCTTTACATCCCCTGTTAGTGAGTCTTGGTTTTCAATACCAGAGGCTATTTCTTGAATGGACTCTGTAACAACCTCAGTTGCTTGTGTTACCTCCATACTACTAGCAGTCAATTGCTCGGAGGTTGCTGCTACCTGCTGTGAGGACTCCCCTACCTGCTTCATCGTAGAACGCAGCTTTTCTGCCATCGTATTAAACCCTGTCGCCAGCTGGGCAAATTCATCCTTTGTTTTAAAATGAAGGGCTGTTTGTAAATCACCGTCAGCAAATCGGTTCATTTCCGAAACCGTTTTTTGAATGTTTTTAGCAACACGACGACCAAATACAGTTGCTATCACGATACTAATAATTAATGACAAGATTGTAAGCACGAAAATTTCTTTAATATTGAAAGCGCCCTGTTTCTTCGTTTTTTCAATCTTCTTTATCATCTTCTCCTGCTGACTTGTTGCCATCGTTTTACCGAAAACAACAAGCTTTTGTGAGCCCTCTCCTAAAACCGGTAGCGCCACCTTTTGCGCCTGCTCCACATCACCGTTTTGAGAAAGCGGAACAATTTGCTCATCAATTGGTGTCTCCCACTCTTTTAGTTGAATTAAAAATTGATCAAAATCCTTGTCGTCATAGCCAAGAGCTGCCAGACGATCAACGGAGCTATGTAAAGTTTCTCGAATTTCATAATGATTGTTTAGCATTTCTTCCTTACCATATAGCATATATCCACGAATTGCTGCATTCGCTCGAACCGTTTGGAAAGAAATATCATTATACAAATGAATAATCTCTGTATCCTTTTCAATCCTATCAAGCGTACGATTGTTTTCATTTAAATAGTACATACCTATGCCCGCAATACTTAAAAGGAGTACTAAAACAATGCCAAATGCAAATTGTAGCTTCCGTTCTACTGTCAGTTTCATCTTACACCCTCTATTCCTTAATAATAAGTCGTACTGAGTATATCTCATGTACGAGCTTTCTCCTATAGTTGTTATTACTATTATAACAAATCCTATCTAATATTTGACAAAATTAAAAACTCCTTTCAGAGTGGAGTTTTTAATTCCTCTCTATTGTCAAAAGAGAACGTTTGTTCTAAAATAGAGGTAAAGGAAGTAGGGAGGTAATATTTTGAGACCTAATCTAACGAAGGATATTAGTGTAGAAAGCTTTAAAGATTTCTATTGGTTAAAGGAAGAATTGCAATCATTTTGTAGAGAACATGCAATAAGTGCTTCTGGTTCTAAAATGGAGATTGCTGATAGGATTGAAACTTTTCTTCTGACAGGGGCAATCACAAAACCTACGAGACGATCGAATAAGCAAACGGAGCCCGAAGTAGATTTAAGCCTGAATAAGGTCATTACGGAAAACCATCGTTGTAGTCAGCATGTACGAGCATTTTTTGAGAGTGTAATACCGAAATTTCATTTTTCTACTTCTATTCAAAAGTATTTTAAAAGCAATGTCGGAAAAACATATCAGGATGCTGTCAACGCTTGGTACCAGGAAGAAGAACGTAAAAATGACCCGATGTACAAGAAAAAGATCCCTCCCCAATTCGAATATAATCAATTTATTCGAGACTATTTTGCTGACCCGAAAAATCGAGGAAAAAGTCGTGAAGAAGCTATTGAAGCATGGAACGAGATCAAGAAACTTCCTGGTAGCAATAAATACACGCCTATTACATAGTGAAGCGTCTCCTGTGAGCTAACCATCTATCGGGTAGAAGCTAGCCCTTGTTTGACATCGTACAAATGCTAGTTTTACCCGTTCGAGCCTTGGGATTGCAAGGCCAACGATAATTAAATTATTTACTTTACCTCAAGAACTTCACCTGTTTCAAAAGTGTGCAATTTCTCGTTTAAAATCGTCTTAAGAATTTTAAACCCCTTTGGACCCGTACAATGACATGAGTACATATGATTAATTGGCATGTTATTTAGTGTCTGCCCAATTCGAATGACTTCTTCTTTCGATTTACCTAATGTATTGAGTATCGGTAAACCAATTAAATGAAACCCACCAATTATTTTATCGATTTTTTTATTCGGGAACTTTTGTAATACTGTTTCTATCATTGAAACAATTCCATGATGACTGCATCCGCTAAATACGACTAAACCATTTGGACGTTCAATGACCAGCATGATTTCATGATCAAAGTTATCCAATTCTTTATTGGTCCCTTTATAAAGATTATTCGTAAATTCCTTAGTCGGCTGTAGGTAAATAATATGTATGCCCTTCCCTATTTCAATATCCTTCTTTACCAATTTCAAACGACTACTATATTCCATTTCTATAGTAGTGTCCGCGCCTACAGAATGAAAATAAGGACCTATTTTTAACCAATGTGGTTCTAGGGCATTTTGTGATAAAAAGATAGTTGCATGGTTATTCACTCTATTCAAAAAACCTAAGCCGCCAATATGATCCGAATGCCCGTGAGAAATAATGACTGCATGTACAATATCTAAATCAATTCCTAAAGCTTGTGCATTCTTTATATAAGATTGATCTGGCCCCAAATCAAATAGTATTTTCATTTCTTCGGTTTCAATATATAATGACAGACCATGTTTAGCGGTCAAATTTTTATCGAACTTTGAGTTTTCTAGTAAAGCAGTAATTTTCATTGAGATTCCTACTTTCTGACACTTTTTTATTCAACAACTTTTCAAGCTAGGATTAACCCTCACCTACTCCATATCAACAATCTCTAATTCCATGTCTTGATTTAATTTTAGGTTAACCCATTTGCTAGCTCCTGAAATATCAATTTTTTCGGTTGTTTTCTCTTCTGTTCCATCTAGATTTAAGCTATAAGATATTGCAATTGTTGAACTGGCTTCACTTAATGCTGCATCAAACCAAAGGATCTGTCCGTCTTTGAAAGGACTATAATCTGCATTGATAACACCGCCACTAAATTCCTCACTTCCATACACATATTTCACTAAGCTCAGATGTTTAATTTTTTGAGAGGCTGCCATTTCTACCGAGATTCCCTCACCGAAATCTTTCGCCGTTTTTTCTTTTCCTGCACAACCAACAAGAAGCAATGAGGCTAACAAAATCATCATTAATTTCTTCATCTAACCCTCTCCTATTTCCCTTTTAGAAGAAAACGATTCTATTTACAAAATGTTCCTGCGTGAAATTATAATTCCCTTAAAACTTACGGTCTAACGTGGAAAAAATCGTGTCCTATTAATGATTCTCACCTATAATGAAGGAGCAATCTTTCCATGAGATCAAGGAGAATCCTTATGAATAAAAATATAGAGGGCTCAGAGGACATTCTACTTTCTGATTCAGCCCAACGCCAAACCCATCCATTTTATAATAAAAGAATCGTCATTACAGGTGCGCTTTCCACTATGACACGTTCAGAGGCTGCGAAAAAGGTACGGGCTTTTGGTGGAATCATGCAGGGAGCTGTTACACAGGACACGAATTTCGTTATTCTCGGAAATAAACGCCGTAGTATAAGTACAAAGCAGCAAAGGGCAGAGGGACTAATAAGTCTTGGTTATGATATCCAAATGATCTTTGAGGATGATTTTCTTTGGCTCCTTTCTATGCCCAAAAATAATTAAGCTATCTTCTTGAAGATAAGCAGCCACAATAACTCATTTCCGTAAAAAGATTATTGTAATTCAGGTTTCAAAGCTATAAATGGTATTAAAAAACAGCCTATTGTTAAGGAACTGAAAAATTTCAAGGGAATCGTGCTAGTAGAGGTCAGGGCTAAGGACGGTACGGAGGTTAAGGCTGAGCTTTAATATAAAATACACCGACTACCACTAAAATAGCCGGCTTACCCCGTTCTAAGTTTAGGACGGGGTAAAAAAGATAGTTGTTAGACTATCTCTTTTCTAATCACAACCCTTTATTAAAAAACATGTATTTCCTCATTTAAACTCAAATGTCTCCAGCTCCCGCAAATAAATAGGTATCCGTGATTCAATTGCCTGCTTATCTCCCATTCGCAAGTAAGTTTCGGTGTTACTCTCTTTTTGTAAAGCGTCATAATTGCCGTAACATAAAGAAAATAACTCCAGAAATTGTTCGATTTTTAAAGCTTTTTTTTGCTCGACCAATCCATTTGTATATCCTTCTTCAAATCCAGTAGCCAGTGCATATAGAACATCCTTATGCATGTGAAATTGATTTTTAATATAGCGTGGAGCTTGGTCATAAGTAGGAAAAAGTGTTTTATAGTTGTTTACATGATTACCCGCAGCAGCAACACCACTGTATATAACCGGACGCGGATCAATTAGGTGAACTCGACCATCACGAATAATAAGATTTTCAGGAGAAGTATCTTGATTCGTCAATGAAATAGAAGAAACTGAACGTTTTTCAAGACACCATGACAATTTCCCTTCAATAGATGAACGGTCAAAAGAAAGTTTTGCCTCCCTTAATCGTGACCACTCTGAATGAAATTTATCTTTTTCATCTGCCATTAATTTCAGTGGATCCTCTTTATAAAAACCCTCTAATTTACCATCCTTCCAAATCAAACTACCAAAACCTTCCAGATTCAATTTTACATTCTCCATTTTCCGAAAAAATTCCCCTAGTTGCATACCGTAATCTCTTGCCTTAAAGGAATCAGTCACCGACAAATTAATAGACTGTCCCATATAACTTTCAATCGTATAGGTGAGTTCAGAATCAACATAAAAATCATATTCGTCAGGACATATCCCAGACATAATCATATTCGCTTGCCGATAATAAAATCCGTTCCCACCATATTCTGAAAGCAATTCCTGACGATCAAAAGGAATGGTCTTTCCGTAAGCCTGCTTCTTAGGAAAACGAATTACAAGGAAGTGGCTTCTAGATAGTTTCGCCAAGTAAGCTTTATGCCATGCCCCTTCTCCTAGCAGTTCGTAATCTGTCTTTGATTGTAATGTTTAATAACCGCTGTTCTCCAAAGCAAAATTGACTTTTCTAAAAACATCTTCCATTCAATTCCCATCCATTCTCTTCAAGACACACTTATTATGAGCTTTTTACATAAGCATGTTTGAAAGAGGAAGCCTTCCTTCTCATCCTACCTTTATGCCAAAAGCAATCCATCTACCATCAATATCTTCTATTACAAGCTCATTATTATTGTAATCAGTATTATGTAGTGCACGGACTATTTTTACATTTGCATTAATAAACTCTTGTTGAAGCTCCTCTTGATTCTTTGTAATAAAGTAAGCATCATAGCCATACCCATATAAAACTCTATTTGGTATAACTTGTTGACCATTTGTTTTAGTTAAAATGATTTCAGTTGAATCACGATACAAGCAAATATGAGGTTCTGCTGCTTCTAAATAACGAACTGCTTTAAAGCCCATTTTTTGTTCATAAAAATTGGCAGTACTAATGATATCTGATGTAGGAAATACGCAATGGGACATTAATAATTGAGTGTTCATTTTATATCTCTCCTGTTTTACCGTTATTTTATTATCGGCTTTCTAAAAGATTGTTACTATAATAATAAAAAGACAAAGTTAATCTTCAAAATGCATAGATCAACTCTGTCTATGTAATGTCATAAATTACGGCTTCAATTATCGGAACAAGGATGAGGAATCAGTGCCCTAAAAAAATCACCTTTATCAAACATCCATTTTATTTTTCAACCCAAATGGTGTTACGATATCTCCTTGAATGGGTTCTTCGCCATCGCTGAAACGAATTCGGATTGACTGACAATTCGTATAATCTGGAGAATCCATCACTTGAAAATGAATATGAGCCTCAGATGAGTTTCCCGAATTTCCACAGAGTCCAACCCTTTGCCCTTGTTGCACAATTTCGCCCTCTTTGACGACAATAGAATGCTGTTTGAAATGTGCTAGAAAACTATATTCCTTATTTGGGTGCTCCAAAACGATATAATTTCCCGCTGGCTGTGTATCATCCATTTCACCTGGAACATTATCCTCAATATGATTCACCACTTTTATGACTTTACCATGGGCTGGTGCGACAACCTCTCTATTGAATGCATAGTAATTTTCATTTTGCATCGGATTGTCTTGATAAGTTTGATTATCCTTCATAATAACTAAATCATAAGCATATCGTTGTGATTGGTAGGCATAATGATAATTGATAAATTCATTTGTTCCACCCCAAAAAACAAACCATTCATCTTTAATCGGCATGTTATACATGTTTTTCGAATAGCGTTTGTCACTTTCAGGAAATTTCATATAAGGTTTCAACAAAAGGCGATGAATCCTATTCGTTGAATCAAATACGACACCAATCGCTTTTTCTTTTCGGTTATCTATCCAAACATACTGAATTAAAGAACCCATTGAAACCTTTTCAATTAGTTCATAGCTTTCAACCTCTTCATTAAAGGACTGCAGTAACTCTATAAATTGATCAATCGTTACTAATTCTTTAAACTCATCAATACACTGTCTATAAAGTATTTCCGGATTTCCATTTAAAAAAGACCTACCAAAATCATCTGGCCTTATGACCCCTTCTACACCTCATCCCATAATAACCCTCAACTCCTAAATTTAGTTAAATTTGACGAACTACTATCTTATACGGTAATGGATCATTAAAGTTTCGTTTATGAATTTCACAAACATAGTATCGGAAATTTCAATGGCGTGACATAGATTAAGCAACACAATTGATTTTTAGAATTTCAGCAGCTTAATCGTCTTAATCCCACTATGAATCTCAACCTCTCCACCAATTGGGAAAGTAAATATCGGCTGTGTATGACCAAAATCAACATCGTATAATACAGGTATTTCCTTTAATTGTGGATGCTTGTCTAAAATAAATGTTAATTGCTCCTCCGTCACTTTCGAGGCTTTTTGGAAGCGTCCGATAACAAGTCCACTTATTCTGCCAGCTGCTTGTAATAGAGAAGTTAAATCTCTTGCAAACATCTCAGGAAATACGAGCTCATCATCCTCTACAAACAACACTGCCCCTTGAATATCCGGCATATATTCCGTGCCCTGCAATAAATTCAAAGTACATAAATTCCCGCCGTAAAGTGTACCGGCAGCCTTCCCCTCGTTATACACTTTCCATTCGGTCGGTTCAAATACTCGGTTTTCTTGGTCTAAATACCACGCATCATCACTCCACCCGTCAGATGGCTCTAGCAAAAATGGCTCGTCCTCCATTAAACAGCGCTTGAAAAAGGCCGTTTGATATTCCTGCCCCTGGTCCATTCCAAAGCTAGAAAAATGAGGTCCAGAATATGTAATAAATCCACAACGAGCTGTAATCGCGTTTGCCAAAGCCGTAATATCACTAAATCCGCAAAGCATTTTCGGATTTCTCCCAATCAGTTCATAATCAAGATACGGTAATAACTCATTACAATTAAAGCCACCTATTACTGTTAGGATTCCTTTTACATTCGGATCTGCGAACGCTGCATGAAGATCCTCGACACGTTGCTGGATCGATGCGGAATTTTGCATATCATTCTCAAATATATGCGCACCGAACGTAACTTTTAAGCCTAACTCCTCTAATCGCTCTTTTGCTTGCTCGATTCCTTCCTCAGAAAGAATACTTCCACTCCTACTTGGGGCAACTATTCGAATCTCATCACCTACAGAAAGCTTTTGTGGTATAAGCATACTCATTCTCCTTTTCTATTGGCTAATTTTATAATTACTTCGGCTACATCGGATAGATGAATTTGCTCCGAGGCATATTGGGATACAGGATGATTCCCAACACAGACACTATACTCGGCATGTTCAAACAAACAAGCATCATTGGCATCGTTTCCAAAGGCAATAAATTTATGGATTCCAAGCTTTTGAAGCCCACTCATTTTATTAATATTTCTTGGGCTAATATCTAAAATGTCTTCCCCTCCATGCTCAAAACAACTAACGGGTAACGCTCTAACAATCTCCTTCACTTCTTCTGGCGGGGAGAAAAGAATTAATTTACAAATGCCCTCTAATTCATCTAAGGAGGCGTTCCTTGCTCTGTTATCAGGGTCGATATTAGGATACATCGGGTGATCGATATCCCCTCTGTAAGCATAATCCCAATCACTATCTCCATGGTATTTAAGCCTATAACGTGTAATGATATCCTTTAATCTTGCTGTCGTTTCGTGTGAAAAATACGTCACATCAATTTGTCGGTTTCGACATGAAAAAGCGCCATTTCCCCCGACCATATCACAAGTATGATAGTGCTCTGGCAGCACGGGAAGCATATCCCGAATGGGTCTTGCTGAAGCAAAGATCACCCGATGACCATTTTCTAATAATTCATCAAGTGCCGCGCAAATCCCTTCCTCTAAAGGCTTTCCTTGAAAACAAATCGTTCCATCTAAATCAAATACAAAATTCATAGCAATCACCTCCCTTTTATCGTAGCTTAAATTTGGTAAAATAAGTAGGACAGGTGTCTCGGAGGTATAGTATGGATAAGAATGATGCGATAAATATATGGGGTTATCCCTTTTCAAACAGAATAAAAGAAAAGCTTGAGCTTCGAATCATGAAAAGAGGTGAGAGGATTCTTGGAGCGGGTGAGCCAATAGACGGACTTTATCTATTAGTAGAAGGGCGATACTATGTGACTACACAAGAGGTAACTGGAAAGGAACTTCTACTTCGATATTGCCATCCTCCTGCCATTCTAGGGGATATCGAAATTTTTCAATCCTGTCCCGTTCAATCCGATTGTATTGCAGACCGTGAATGTACTTTCTTATGGATTCCATTAGCTGTCTATAGAAATGATCTCCAACAGGATGCAGCTTTTTGTCAGCTTCTCCTAAAAGAACTTTCTTTTAAACTACAAACGTGTACCGTTTCTTCGAGAGTAAATGCACTCTCCTCTGTGGCAACAAGACTTGCTGCATACCTATGCACAATCGCTACTGACGAAAATTATACGCATTATATGTCTACAACAAATTTGACTGACATTGCCTCACTCATCGGCACAACAAAGCGCCATTTGAACCGTGTATTGAAGGACTGGGTAGAATTAAATATTGTAGAGAGAAGCGAGGAAGGCATTTCTATACTGGATTGGCAGCAAATCGAGGGTATTTCCGAAGGGATTCGGTATGAATAAGAGTAGGAGCCATCCTGATATAGAATGGCTCTAAAAGCTTATGCATTTTCTATTAGTAAAGGAGAATGCTTTTTTACCGATTGCCTATAAAAGAAATAATTCGATACTCGTCATTTGAGCCTTTGTCCTTAGAAAATTGCACTTCATAGGTATGCTCTTCAATTCTAAGAATGATAATAGGATCAACCCCTTTTCTTTCATCGTACCCGGCAATTTTAAGATCCTTTAAGTCAAAAGGTGGGAAATACTTCGTTTCAAATACAAAAGGAGTTTCTCCTACTGGAAAAGTTACAGTTTGCTCTTTTTCATTAATTGTCGCGCTAGAAACAATTACGGATTGTAGCGTTTCAAAATCATTAGTCGATAAAGCGGCTGCAGCTTGGAGTGTACTGTTAAGAGTATCCACAAATAAAGTTCCATTAACACTCTCTGGGTCTGGTTCCGATGCTGAATTGACACCAAGAGTGGATTCATCTATCTCTCCCCTATCAGAAAATGGCTCCCCTATCAGGAAAAAAAGTAGGGTTCCAGCGATTGTAACACCTAAAAAACTACTAAATAAAGTGATGAGTGCCTTTTTTGAAGTATTGAAATTCATTATGCTATTTCGTTTTTCTAAAGCTTTTTTTCTAATTTCACTTTTAAGTTGCGGTGTAAACAGTTGCTTCTTATTTATATGCGCATCTATGCCACGCTTCACATCTTCTTTTTCGAAATTATCCAATTTGGTCACCCTCCTCGTTCCTTGACATATTACTTTTTATCCGCTCTTTTGCCCTTCTTAAGCGAGTATTAACCGTGTTTTGTGAAATCCCTAAAATGGAACTCACCTCTGAAATAGAATAATCTTGATAATAATGTAGAATTAACACCTCTCGATATTTTATAGGTAGAGCTAAAACCTTCTCGCCCAATTCGAAATCCTCTTCAAAACGAATCATTGTATTTTCTGTAGATTCATTCGTCTCGGCTTCAGACAATCGATTATCTGTAAAAAATAAACTTCTGAAAGACCAGCTCTTTAAATAATCTTTACATCTATTAATCGTAATTTGATAGAGGTATGTTTTATAAGAAGATTCGAAACGAAATCCATCATCTTTCTCGTAAACCTTTAAAAATACATCTTGAATGATATCTTCAGCCACATGGATGTCTTTTACATATGTATAGGCTAAACGTATCAATAGTTCTCCGTATTCATCCATTGCCCATTCCAGCTTCGATATTTTATGACTCAAAGATTAACATCTCCCTTCTTCCTTACTTATTTATTAGACGATTCTCAAGGCGATTTTTGTTCATTAATTTTTAAAAATTTAAAATATTCTTCGACTTACATTCGATTTACAAGAAAAAAATCGCAAAACCATTTTTACTCTCCCAATCCCGTAGTAACTCCGAAAGTATTGTCCAATCTTATCCAGGAAGCATTATAAATTATTGGAAATATATTGTATAATTAAAAAAATCAACATTAAAGGAGCGAGGAATATGACAGTCATTATTTCTACTTTCACAGATGAATCGGAGGGTATGTTAGCTTAAATTAATTCTGTAACCTATTCTCCGATTCGAGTTCTGCAAAGTTTCTAAAATCGGAGGGCATCAAATTGAATATTAAATCTATCTATTATTTATTAACAGGTTCGCGTTCGTTCTGTATTTATATCGTATTTACACTAAGTGCCATTTATTATGTTTCTCAGGCCGGGTTAAACCCGCTTCAACTAGTATTAGTCGGAACCATTATGGAATGTACGGTTCTGTTATTAGAAATACCAACAGGATTAGTAGCTGACCTGTGGGGACGTAAAAAATCATTAGTTCTTGGCACGTTCATTATCGGAGCAGCACATATTTTGGAAGGGAGCTTTCCATCATTTTGGGCGATTGCCGTAGGTGCAGCCTTATGGGGAGTCGGCTGGACGTTTATTAGTGGCGCTGAACAGGCATGGATTGCAGACGAGCTTGAAAACAAAGAATTGGATCACGTATTTCTTAAAGGGGCGCAATATAGCTCTCTTGGAAGCTTTATCGGAATTCTTGTTAGTGTACTATTAGCAGCCCTTTTATCTGTAAGAATTGCTATTTTAATCGCTGGCGCATTGCTCATTGTAATAGCAATCATTGCTTCATTTGCGGTACCCGAAACGAAATTTGTAAGGGCTACTCGGGTAGACACGACAGTTTATCAAAGTATGGGCCGAGCAATTAAAGGGGGATTCTCTCAAATAAAAGGGAATTCCGTTCTAATAGGTCTTGCAGCAATTACATTATTGATAGGGTTGGCTAGTGAGGGCTTTGATCGATTGTGGGGCGCTCATTTTATCGAAGGTTTCCAACTGAACGAAGAACAGGCTATTTATTGGTTTGGTGCATTCTTTGCAATTGCATTCCTATTAAATATATTCGTTCTAAAAGTTGTCGAAGCCTTTGTAAAAGAACGGTATGCACAGGCTTTGCTCGTTCTTAACTCCCTACTCGTTATCACAATGCTGATTTTCGCATTTAGTGGTAGCTTCCTGCTTGCTGTTGTTTTATATTGGGTAATTGCTTCGCTGCGAGAGGCCAACTATCCATTAACCTCCGTCATGATTAACAAACGATTACAATCCGAGGGCAGAGCAACTGCACTTTCGATGTATGGTCAGCTCGATGCACTTGGACAAGTAGCGGGGGGACCTTTAGTGGGGTTGATTGCACTATATACATCGATTGGAGGCGGTATTGCTGCATCCTCCCTTTTAATCCTTCCTACTCTTTACTTTTTATGGCGAATGAGGAAAATAGCAATCTCGTCTTAAACTAGTGCTTATATGAAATTATTCGAATCCAATAATTTCATATAAGCTATCTTTATTTGGATCAAACTCATCCGAAGTGACGGAAAAATCCATTAGCTCTTCCTCTAGCTCAAATAAATATATAGTTTGTAACACGAGATGGCGGTGAGGCTCAGCAATTTGCTGTAACGGATACTGGTATTCAAGTAGCGCCTTGCATAGTAAATGATAGTGAATCAGCTTAATTTCCTTATTCTTATAAAGCGCTGCACATCTTGCAGCAAGTTCGTCTAATCCTTTATGCAAAAGGAGATTTTTTTGTTCCTTTATAGTGCTTGACAGGGATTGAGGCAAGCCTGAATTATAAGTACTACAGCATTCTATACTATTGATTTTCTCTTGAGCTAATAAGGTTAAACCATGCTTTTCTAGTAAAGAAAGAACTCGCTTTTCATCCAGCTCCATATCCATTAATCTAGCAAATATTTGTCTATCTTGAATTGTAAAAAATGGCTTGGCACATAATCGAATAAAATTATTTTCCCAATCTTCTAATGAAATTTTCATTCTAAACCTGCTTCTCTAACTAGCGCTTTTATTAATTCTTCTGCTGAGAGGTCACGGACTTCTTTAAATCCTTCCCCTGCCCATAAGGACATAGCCTGTATATCTTCATTTGCCATAGCACTTTTACGAATCTCTTGAGTGATATAATGAACCATTGGATATGCATGAGGCGCCATAGCATTGTGTTGACGAATAAAATCATTTTCTAATCCTCTTGCAAGTCTTCCAGTAAACGCTCTCGTTAATGCTGTTTTTGAAAACTTACGCTGAATTAATGCGTTTTTATAAACCCCATTTGCACCACTTTCGTGACAACAAATAAATGCTGTGCCGAGCTGAACCGCTTCAGCACCCTCTTGTAAATATTGCTGGATTTGACTTCCGTGCATAATTCCACCTGCAACAATAATTGGTATGTGAATATAGCTCTTCAATTCGATCAAAAGCTCCATCAAAGATTTCTTATGCTCAGGATCCTTATTTTCAAATGATGCTCTATGTCCCCCTGCTTCTAGACCTTGTAGGCAAATCGCATTTGCTCCTAGGGACTGTGCTATTCTTGCTTCCTTTCCATTTGTCACTGTAATGATTACTGTACTACCGTTTAGCTGTAATTCTTTTATCATTTTTTCAGGAGGACAACCAAATGTAAAACTTAAAAAAGGAACCCTATATTGTTTTATTAACTGTATTTTTTCTTCCAAATAATCATCTAATCTTTCCGGAAGGCTTACCTTCAGCTGCCAATTTTGCCTTAATTTACTTTTATAAGATTCTATTTCTTTTTCATTAGCAACATCTTGTGTAGGCACAAAAATATTGACTCCAAATAAACAATTTTCTCGCTGTAATGCCACTATTTCTTCTTCAAGTACCTCGACAGATTTATAACCAGCCGCTATAAATCCAAGTCCCCCACTTTTTGACACGGCCCTTGCTAGTGAAACATTAGAGATCCCTCCTGCCATCGGAGCTTGTATTATTGGGTATTTCACTCGTTCCATCATCTACGCCTCACTTCTATTCAATGATAAATTTTTAAATACAATTATGCCTGCTAGGAAAATACAACATGTTGCGAAAATAAGCGCAGCCTCGTAATCATAATAATCCATTAGCTTCCCTGCAATTGGTGGACCTATCATTTGCCCACCTGCATACATGGCCGTTAAAACACTTAAGATCCTTGGACCATAGTCACGAGCAATGGCATTAGCAAGTGTTGTAATCCCCATAAATGTGAAACCAAACAACAAAGCACTTAAGGACAGCCCTAACCCATTTACGAGTAAGACGGGTATTATAATCCCAACTCCTTGAATCAATAACGCAACGCCTAGCGTTTTCTCATGTTCCCATCTATGAGCTAGCTTTGACCATAAGACACACGACGGGATCGCTGCCAACCCTACTATTAGCCAAACGACTGTTGCATCCCATTCAATAGTCGGAATTCCATTTGCAATTAATACGATATATGTACCTGTTACAATATAGCCTACTCCTTCAAGTCCGTAAGAGAGCATGAGCCACATAATCGGCTTTTGTTGCTTTTGGACCGGTTTCCCAGTTGAGGTCTTCACAATAGAGGCTTGACGAATAAGCATGCTTCCAATCGCCCCCATTAGGATACTCAGGACCCCCAGAAGGATCCACATTAAGCGCCATGATACTAGCGGTTCAGCCCCCATAATTGTCACACTTGATAGAGCAATCCCTGCTCCTACGCCACCATATAAAACTCCGCTCCACCATACCTTTCCTTGCATAGCAATATAATTCAACACAATGCTTGACGTTAAAATAAATACAACAGCACTAGAAATGCCCGAAAAAAATCGTAGCAAGGATAATACCCAGTACTGGTCCATCACACCCATCCCTATAGTCGTGAGCATGTTGATTAGTAGAGCTATCGTTAGCACTAGCCCTCTACTCTTTTTAAAAGTTATTACACTTAATAGGAGTGCTCCGACAAAATATCCAGCGAAGTTACTCGTTGCAAGATATCCAATTGCAGTACTACTTAAATTTAAGTCTTCTTGCATCATCGGCATTAATGGCGTGTAAGCAAATCGTCCAAATCCCATTACAACCGCTAGTAAAAGTATCCCTCCAATAATCGTTTTCACCTTTATTACCCCTTATGTTTTTGATATTTTTAATAGTATCAACTATTTGGTATAAATAATAATTCAAATATTATATGATAGATATCAGAAAAACTGATATCAGGTAGGTGACCAAATGGATATTGATGCATTAAAGGCTTTTAAATATGTGGCCGAATTAGGAAGTATTTCGCAAGCTGCTGAAAGGTTAAACTATTCTCAATCCAATATCACAGCAAAAATCCATAAGCTTGAAGAACAGCTACAAACCAAGATATTATTCCGACATAATCGTGGATGTATTGTGACACCAAAAGGGGAAGAATTATTGCAATATGCCCTACAAATTTTTAAAACGATTGAAAGGGCACAGTCTGCTATGCAAGACCAAGAAAATCCGGTTGGTACATTAAAGATTGGATCGATGGAAACAACCGCTGCCATACGATTACCTAAAATTTTGGCAGCGTATAACCAACAATACTCAAAAGTGGACCTTTCACTACGGACGAATCCAACCTTAAATTTAATTGACTCGGTCCTACATTTTGAGTTAGATGCAGCATTTGTATCTGGTCCTATTCAGCATTCCTCCCTTGACGTAGAAACGATTTTTCAGGAGAAAATGCTATTAATCTACCCTAAAAAAAATGAATTCATCCCATTAGAATCCTCTACTATTTTAGTGTTCAGATCAGGATGCTCGTACCGATTTCAGTTAGAAAAATACCTACGCCATAAAAGCATTAAATCCTATCGACTAATGGAGCTAGGTTCTCTTGAGGCAATTTTAGGCTGTGTTGCTGCGGGGCTTGGCATTACGTTACTTCCGGAGGCGGTGTATAATACGTATTCAAGGTACTATGAATTGTCATATGATACTCTTCCAAACGAGTTTTCTATCATTGATACGCAGTTAATCTCTCAAAAAGAGAACCCATCCGTTCCTCTTTTTCACTTTAAGCAATTATTAAAAAGGATTTCGGCCGGTGCTATTGAGAGTTTCTAATACTTTTAAGGAGCCATGTCTTTCAAGAAGTGGCTCCTATTCTTAACATTTTTATTTTAGCTTCTATCTATGTGAACTTTCCATTTTATAACTGATTATTCTACTTCCTATAATGATAAGGATAAATTTCAGTTTCAACTTACTTACACCCATTAAAAAAGTACTTAAGGTGTAAATTTACACTATAAGTGCTTTTATGGTAGATTTTAATAGAAATATTCATCTTTCTATACGGAATTGTGTTTATAATTACCCTAATGCTTCAACAACCGCTGCCTTCGCATGAATTCTAGTTGTATCGAATAATGGGACACTCACATCCCCCTCTTTTACAAGTAAGCCGATTTCCGTGCAGCCTAAAATGATTCCTTCTGCTCCAGCTTCGATTAGATGTTGAATTGCTCGAACATAGTATTCTTTAGAGGGTCCATTTATCGCCCCTAAACAAAGCTCTTCATAAATAATTCGATTTATTTCTGTACGTTCCTTAATCTGTGGAACTATCACATGAATGCCATGCTGAATAATATTTTCTTTATAAAAATCTTGCTCCATCGTATATTTGGTCCCGAGTAGTCCGATTGTTTTGATCTTTTTTTCTTTAATTTTTTCCGCCGTTGCATCCGCAATATGTAAAAGGGGTATAGAGATGGCACTTTGAATAATTGGTGCTACCTTATGCATCGTATTGGTACAAATGACGATAAAATCAGCACCTGCCTGTTGTAATTTCTGTGCTTCAATTGCTAATGCTTGTCCTGCCTTTTCCCAGTCCCCTAATGATTGATATTGCTCTACTTCTGCAAAATCTACACTTGAGAGTATGATTTTCGCCGAATGCAAGCCTCCCAGTATGGCGTTCACCTCTTCATTGATCAGACGATAATATACGGCTGTAGACTCCCAACTCATTCCACCTATTAACCCGATTGTTTTCATGCTGACTCCCCCTCTTTTGATTTTTCACCAATATAGCTTTTATATTTCTCCGTTACTTTCAAAAACCCTCTCTAAAAATATCAATATCATTACCCAAAGCAGCAAAATAAAATGTTCGATTATGTGATTTGTCAGAATCGATATACTACTTATTTAAATATATGTGCCAAAAAGGACTTTTTTCTCAAATTGACACTCCCTCTATAAATATTGATATATCAAGGGTTTGACCTGTTTTTATTAGTTCGAA